>NZ_JAUZMZ010000008.1:0-58727 GCF_036327435.1 Rhodococcus chondri
ACTACACCGTGCGCGGCGTCGATCTCGACACCGCGCCGGACCTCGAGTCCGCGGCTGCGGGACTCGAGAAGGCCAAGGGCGTGCTCCGCTCGAAGGTCGGTGCGGGAACCGGTGTCCGGTTCACCCCGACATTGACCTTCGCCACGGATACCGTTCCGGATACCGCCCGCCACATGGAGGAACTCCTCGCGCGTGCGCGCGCCGCGGACGACGAGCTGGCCCGGGCCCGCGAAGGCGCGGTACCCGCCGGTGATCCCGATCCGTACAAGGAACCGCGCGAGCGGGATTCCAACGACGGCGACGACGAGTAGCGACACGATGCCGGAACTTCGTCCACCGGTTGCCCCGGCGGCACCGGTCGTCGGCGCGTCCGTCGGTCTGCAGGAAGCGGTGGCGTTGCTCGAGGCCGCCAACTCGGCGACCGTGTTGTGCCACGTCCAGCCCGACGCCGACACCCTCGGCAGCGGGCTGGCACTCGGGCTCGCGCTCGAGCGACGCGGCGTTTCCGTGCAGGTCGCGTTCGGTGCACCGGACGCGGTCCCGGCCTCGATGCGGTCGCTGCCGGGACAGCATCTGATCGCCGATGCCGAATCGGTACGCCGCGAGGTGGATCTGCTCGTCACCGTGGATTGCGGAACTGCGGGCCGTCTCGGCCGGTTGCGTGATCGGCTCGCCGGCGCCGCGCGCATCCTCGTTATCGATCACCACCGCTCCAACACCCGGTTCGGCACCGACAACCTCATCGATATCGAGGCGGAAGCGACGGCCGTGGTACTGGCCGAGTTGTTCGAACTGTGGGGTGTCGAGCTCGACGCGGAACTGGCGCACTGCCTCTACGCCGGGCTGGTCACCGACACCGGATCGTTCCGGTGGGTGCGACCCGTCACCCACCTGCTCGCCGAACGGCTGCTCTCCACCGGCATCGACGGTGCCGCCATCACCCGGGGACTGCTCGACACCCATCCCTTCGGCTGGTTGCCGATGCTGTCCGCGGTCCTGGCATCGGCGACCCTGGTGCCCGACGCTGCTGCCGGCAAGGGACTGGTGTACGCGACCGTGCGGCACGCCGATTCTGCGCACCTCGGCTCCGAAGAGATCGAGAGCATCATCGACATCGTCCGCACCACCGCCGAGGCCGAGGTCGCGGCCGTCTTCAAGGAGGTCGCTCCGAAGTCCTGGACGGTGTCGCTGCGGTCGAAGACCGAGATCGACGTGTCGCTCGTCGCCACAGCCCTCGGTGGTGGCGGGCACCGATTCGCATCCGGTTACACCGCGCACGGCGAGCCCGACGAGATCGTGGCCGCACTGCGCAGCACCCTCGGGTGACGAGGATGCAGTCGTCCGACACCTCCGGTGCACCCGCTGTATCCGGCCGGCGGATCCTCGGACTGGCGCTTCCCGCTCTCGGGGTCCTCGCCGCCGAACCGCTGTATCTGCTCTTCGACATCGCCGTCGTCGGCCGGTTGGGTGCACTCGCCCTCGCGGGTCTCGCGATCGGCGGACTCGTTCTGGCGCAGGTGAGCACCCAGCTCACGTTCCTGTCGTACGGCACCACGGCGCGGGCGGCGCGTCTGCACGGCGCGGACCGGCACGATGATGCGATTCAAGAAGGTGTGCAGGCCACGTGGCTCGCGGTCGGCGTCGGCACGCTCATCCTGGTGATCGGCCAGCTTCTCGCGGTGCCGGTCGCGGGGGTGATCGCAGGCGACGCCGAGATCGCGGCCGCTGCCGTGTCGTGGCTGCGAATCGCGCTGTTCGGTGCACCGCTCATCCTCGTCGCGCTCGCGGGCAACGGATGGATGCGCGGGGTGCAGGACACCATCCGGCCACTGCGGTACGTCGTCACCGGGCTGGCGTTGTCCGCGCTGCTGTGCCCGCTGCTCGTCCACGGTTTGTGGGGGGCACCGCGCTGGGAACTCGCCGGGTCCGCCGTCGCCAACGTCGCCGGGCAGCTCGTCGCGGCAACGCTGTTTGTCGTGGCACTGCTGCGCGCCGGCGTCCCCCTGCGACCGCGCCGCCGCGTGATCCTCGCCCAACTGCAGCTCGGTCGCGACCTGATCGCCCGAAGTCTCGCCTTCCAGGCCTGCTTTCTATCGGCCGCCGCAGTCGCCGCCCGCTTCGGTGCCGCGGCAGTGGCCGGGCATCAGGTGGTGCTTCAGCTGTGGAACTTCGTCACATTGACCCTCGATTCCCTCGCGATCGCGGCGCAGGCCCTCGTCGGCGCTGCGCTCGGTGCCGGCGAGCGCCGGGGCGCGAACCGCCTCGCGTGGCGCATCACCGCCTGGTCGGCGCTGTTCGGTGGTGTTCTCGCGGGGCTGTTCCTGCTCGGGCGTAGCGTGATCCCGGCACTGTTCACCGACGACACGGCGGTGCTCGACCAGATCGACATCGCGTGGTGGTTCTTCATCGCGATCATGCCGTTCGCCGGGGTGGTCTTCGCGCTCGACGGAGTGCTGCTCGGCGCGGGCGACGCCGCATTCCTGCGGAACGCCACCCTGACCGCCGCGCTCGTCGGGTTCCTGCCGTTCATCTGGTTGTCGCTCGCGTTCGACTGGGGTCTCGGCGGTATCTGGACGGGGCTTACGGTGTTTATCGTGCTCCGGATGATCGCCGTCGTGTGGCGAACCCTCTCGGGGCGCTGGGCGGTGACAGGCGCGGACCGGCAGGTGCGCGTGCACGACGAAACGGGAGGTTAGCGTAGGTGGCAGCAAAACTGTGGGCGATCAGTGACATCCACGTGGCGCACCGGGGCAACCGGCCCGTCACCGAGGACCTGTTCCCCGAGTCCCCGGAGGACTGGCTGATCGTCGCCGGTGACGTGTCGGAGAAGACCGACGACATCCGGTGGGCCCTGAAGTTGCTGCGCAGCCGGTTCGCCAAGGTGATCTGGGTGCCCGGCAACCATGAACTGTGGACCACCGCGAAGGATCCCGTTCAGATGCACGGCGTCGCCCGGTACGACTACCTCGTGACGATGTGCCGCGAACTGGACGTGCTGACGCCCGAGGACCCGTATCCGATCTGGGAAAGTGAGGACGGTCCGGTGGTGCTCGTCCCCATGTTCCTGTTGTACGACTACTCGTTCCTGCCCGACGGCACGACCACCAAGGCCGAAGGGCTGGCGCTCGCCCGGGAACGCAACGTCGTCGCGACCGACGAGTTCCTGCTCGCCCCCGACCCGTACATCACCCGCGACACGTGGTGCCGGGTGCGCGTCGAACAGACCCGTGCGCGTCTCGATGCTCTCGACCCGGCGCTGCCCACGGTGCTGATCAACCATTTCCCGCTCGTGCGGGAACCCACCCGGATGCTGTTCTATCCGGAGTTCGCCCTGTGGTGCGGCACCACCGACACCGCAGATTGGCATCTGCGCTACCGGGCCCTGTGCAGCGTGTACGGGCATCTGCACATTCCCCGCACCACGTACTACGACGGCGTCCGGTTCGAAGAGGTGTCGGTGGGCTATCCGCGCGAATGGCAGCGTCGCGGGCTTCCGGATCGGATTCTGCGGCAGATCCTGCCCGTGCCGGACTACCCGCCGGGCACGCTCAACAAGTGGGGCGGTCATTTCACGGTGACACCCGAGATGGAAGCCGAAGCAGAAAAGATGCGGGCACAGCGGGACAGTGCTCTGAGAGACAGGGAGTTGCGGTGACGGGACCGACGATCCACGAACCGGCCGATACACGTGAGGGACTGATCTCCCGGATCGTGCCGGACGGCGTCGCGGCCGCCGAGATGTTCACCGATCCCCCCGGCCTGCGGCCGCACCCGCAGGAGGAACCGCTCATCGCGCGGGCCGTCGAGAAACGCCGCCGGGAGTTCGTGGGAGCCCGGCACTGCGCCCGCGAGGCCATGCGCCGGCTCGGCGTCGACCCCGCCCCGGTGCTGAAGGGCGAGCGCGGCGCTCCGGTCTGGCCGCGTGGCGTGGTGGGCAGCCTCACCCACTGCGACGGCTATCGCGGTGCCGTGCTCGGATACGCGTTGCAGGTGCGTTCACTCGGTATCGACGCCGAGCCGCACGACAGGCTGCCCGACGGTGTGCTCGACGCGGTGAGTCTGGAGCCCGAGCGGGATTGGCTCGCGGGAACCGCCGGGGCCGGCGTGCACTGGGACCGACTGTTGTTCTGTGCGAAGGAAGCAACCTACAAGGCATGGTTCCCCCTCACCCATCGCTGGCTGGGCTTCGAGGACGCGCACATAACCTTCGAGCGCGACAGTTTCGACGCGGTGTCCGGTTCGTTCCACTCCCGGCTTCTGGTGCCCGGCGACACCCTGGACGGCCCCCCGCTGGCCGGGTTCGACGGACGCTGGCTCGTCGCCGACGGTCTGGTGCTCACCGCAATCACGGTCCGCTGAGGGGCTGATGGCAGAATCGGCCCACGTGTCTGCCTCCGAGAATCCCGCCCTGGCTCGCGCCGGCCTGCTCATCGTCGACAAGGATGCGGGCATGACCAGCCACGACGTCGTTGCCCGATGCCGGAAGCTGCTGGGCACCCGGAAGATCGGCCACGCAGGCACTCTCGATCCGATGGCGACCGGGGTGCTGGTACTCGGGGTCGAACGTGCGACGAAGATCCTCGGGTTGCTTGCGCTCACCACGAAGTCGTACACGGCGACCATCCGGCTCGGACGGACGACGGTGACCGACGACGCGGAGGGCGAGGTCGTCGACACCGTTGACGCCTCGCACGTGACCGACGAGCAGATCGCCGTCGAGGTGCAGGCGCTGACCGGGGACATCGAACAAATTCCCGCGAGTGTGAGCGCCATCAAGATCGACGGCAAACGGGCATACGCGCGGATGCGTGAGGGCGAGACGGTCGAACTTCCTGCGCGCCCGGTGACGGTCTCGCGGTTCGCGGTGCTCGGCCGTCGTGATGTACCCGACGAAGGGTTCGTCGACCTGGACGTCGTGGTCGACTGCTCGTCGGGCACCTACATCCGTGCACTCGCCCGCGACCTCGGTGCGGCGCTCGGGGTCGGGGGGCATCTCACGGCACTGCGCCGCACCCAGGTAGGACCGTTCGGGCTCGAGCATGCGCGCACGCTCGCGCAGCTCGCCGATGATCCCTCGCCGAGTCTCGGCATCGACGCCGCGATCCGGGCGGCATTCGAGTGCCGTTCCGTCACCGACGACGAAGCCGTGATTCTCGCCAACGGCCGCTGGCTCGACCCGGTGGGTATCTCGGGTGTGTACGCCGCGATCGACTCCCGCGGGCGTGCGGCGGCCCTGCTGCAGGAAAAAGGCCAGCGTGCGTCGTCGGTGTTCGTGGTGCGTCCCGCGAACATGTGATCGGCTAGACCAGCCAGATCGCGTCCGCGGCGAGGTGGCCGAGGTCGACGGTGTTGCCCGCGCCGTCGATACGCACCGCGACAGTGCCCGCGAAGTCGCGGCGTTCGACGACCGCGATCTCGGTGTCCAATGCGATCCCGACCTCGTCGAAGTACCGCAGCATTGCGGGGTCTGCGTCGGAGATCCGCGCGACGCGGCCGTGCTGCCCCGCGTCGAATCCGCTCAGTGCGCGCGCCGGAGGTGAAGGGATCGAACCGTCCTGGGACGGGATGGGATCTCCGTGCGGATCGCGTTCCGGATAGCCGAGTTTCGCGTCGATGGCGGTAACCATCCGCTCCGACACCGCGTGTTCGAGCACTTCGGCTTCGTCGTGGACTTCGTCCCAGCTGTATCCGAGTTCGCTGACCAGAAAGGTTTCGATCAGCCGATGCCGGCGAACCATGGCCACGGCGGCGGCGCGGCCGGTCTCGGTGAGGGAGATCGATCCGTAGCGCGCGTGATCGACGAAGCCTTGGTCGGCGAGCCGGCGCACCGCCTCGGATACCGTCGATGCCGATACGCCGAGCTTCTCGGCCAGGAGCTTGGTGGAGATCTTCTCGCCGGACCATTCCTGGACGGTCCAGATGATCTTCAGATAATCCTGGGCGACGGAGGACAACGCCTCGGTCGCCGTGGGGGTCTCGCTCCTGTCAGGCACGCGTCCAGCTTAGGTAAGGATCACTGAGGAATCACGTTCCCCGGGTTTTGCGCCCTGCGCCGCAGCGCCGTGGTCACGACTCCGTGTCGCGGCGCGAAGAGATACGCGACGGCGAAGACGGCTGCCTGCGCGAGAATGACGACGCCACCGGTGGCGGCGTCGGTGTAGTAGCTCGTATAGACGCCGACCACCGAACTCACGACAGCCACCACCGGCGCGATGACCAGCATCCGCGACATGCGGTCGGTGAGCAGATAGGCGGTGGCGCCGGGAATGATGAGCATCGCGACCACGAGGATCACTCCGACCGCCTGGATCGCGCTCACGATGGTGACGGCGAGCAATGCGAGCAGGAGCGCCGACAACCGGGCGGGGGAGATACCCAGGGCGTGGGCCTGCACCCGATCGAAGGCGAACAGGGTGAGGTCGCGACGTTTGACGACGAGGACGACGAAGACCACGGCGGCGAGGGCGGACACCTGCCACAGGTCGGAGGTGGACAGTCCCAGCAGGTTGCCGAACAACACGTGATGTAGATCCACCTGACTGGGGTTCTTCGAGATCAGGACGACTCCGAGAGCGAAGAGCGTCGTGAACACCACGCCGATGGCGGCGTCCTCCTTGACTCTGCTGGTCTCGCGGACCAGGCCGATCAGGGCCACCGCGATGCCGGCGAACAGCAACGCGCCCAGTGCGAAGGGGGCGCCGACGAGGTAGGCGAGAACGACGCCTGGGAGCACCGCGTGCGATACGGCGTCGCCCATCAGCGACCATCCGATCAGGACGAGCCAGCAGCTCAGCAGTGCGCACACCAGGGTCGCGGCGACCGCGACAACGAGTGCGCGCTGCATGAATCCGTACTGCAAGGGCTCGAGGAGCAGATCGAGCATCACGACACCTGCCGCTGATGCACGTCACCGTCGAGAACATCGGCCTCATGGGGATTCACGCCGAATGCCAGGGCGAGGTTTTCGGGCCGGAGAATGTCCTCCGGGGGGCCGTGCACGAGTACGCGGCGGTGCAGGAGGACGGCCTCGTCGCACAGGAAGGTCAGTCCCGCCAGGTCGTGGGTGGCCACGAGGACGGTGTGTCCGGCTGCGGCAAGGCTGCGGATGACCACGGTCAACGCCGCTTCGGTGGTCTTGTCGACCCCGGCGAACGGTTCGTCGAGCAGGAGCAGCGACGCGCCCTGCGCAATCGCGCGGGCGACGAACACCCGCTTGCGCTGGCCCCCCGACAGCTGCCCGATCTGACGCTCGGCGAACTCGCTCATCTTCACGCGATCGAGCGCGGATTCCACTGCCGCATGATCGGCGGCACGGGGCCGCCGCATCCAGCCCTGATGACCGTAGCGACCCGTCATCACGACCTCGCGGACGCTGATGGGGAATTCCCAGTCGACGTTCTCGGTCTGCGGCACGTAGGCCACGGCGCCCGCGCGGCGGGCGGCTGCCGGGTCGGCGCCACCGATGGACACAGCGCCGACAACGGGTCGGACCATCCCCATCACGGTCTTGAGAAGCGTGGATTTGCCGGACCCGTTGGTTCCGACGAGACCGCACACCCGTCCCGGTTCGAGGTTCAAGGTGACGCCCTCGAGGGCCGTGACGCTGCCGTACCGGACGGTGACATTCGTGACTCGCAGGGCGGCGTTCGACGTGGGGATGCTCATGAGTTCAGTCCCTCGATGATGGTTGCGGCGTCGTGGCGCAGGAGGTCGAGATAGGTCGGGACCGGCCCGTCGGGTTCGGAGAGCGAGTCGACGTACAGGATGCCGCCGAAACGCGCGCCGGTGTCCTGGGCGACCTGGCGTTGGGCGCGATCGGAGACGGTCGATTCGCAGAACACCGCGGGCACGCGGTTGTTGCGCACGAAATCCACTGTGCCGGCGACCTGTTGCGGGGTGCCCTGCTGATCGGAGTTGACCGGCCACAGGTATGCCTCGCGCAGGGCCGCGTCGCGGGCCAGGTAGGCGAATGCGCCTTCGCAGGTCACGAGGGCCCGATGATTCTCCGGGAGGGTGGCCAGAGCTGTGACGAGTTCGTCGTGGATGGCCTGCAGTTCGGACTTGTACGCGGCGGCGTTGGCTGCGAAGTCCTCGGCATGCTCCGGCACCAGGTCGCTCAGCGCGGCGGCGATGTTGTCGACGTAGATCTGGGCGCTGATCGGCGACATCCACGCGTGCGGATTGGCCTGTCCGGCGTAGGCGTCGCCGGTGATCGGCAACGGTTCGATTCCTTCGCTGAGCACGACGTGCGCGGCATCGGTGTCGGCGAGGAATTGTTCGAACCATCGTTCGAGACCGAGGCCGTTGTCGAGAACGAGGTCGGCCGACGACGCGGCCCGCAGGTCGCCGGGGGTGGGTTCGTAGCCGTGTACTTCGGCGCCGGGCTTGGTGATCGACTGGACGCGCACGTGGTCGCCGGCGACGTTGCGCGCCATGTCGGCGAGCACGGTGAACGTGGTCAGGACGAGTGGTTCGTCGTCCTCCTGGGTACTCGACGTGGAGCATGCGGCGAGTGCGGCGGCAGCGGTGGCTGCCACCATTATTTTGACCCATCCAACGAAAAAGTTCGGCACCCCGAAATTATGCCGCCGGCTCGGCGGACTTGTCCACGCGACCCCCTGGAGACGGGTCGGGATGACCGGTCGGCGCCGGAGCCGTAGGCTGCCGGATGTGCAGCGATGGCGAGGTCTGGACGAGATACCTGCGGACTGGGGACGTTGTGTACTGACGATCGGCGTGTTCGACGGTGTGCACCGCGGCCACCAGCAACTGATCGCACGCGCGGTGAAGTCCGCGAAGGAACGGGGCATCGCGAGCGTGCTGATGACGTTCGATCCCCATCCCATGGAGGTCGTGCGGCCGGGGAGCCACCCGGCCCAGCTGACCACCCTGGCGCGGCGTGCCGAATTGGCAGAAGAACTCGGGGTGGACGTCTTCTGTGTCATGCCCTTCACTCCCGAATTCATGAAACTCTCGCCCGAGCGGTATGCGCACGAGATCCTCGTCGAGCGACTGCACGTCGCCGAGGTCGTGGTGGGGGAAAACTTCACCTTCGGTAAGAAGGCCGCCGGCAACGTCGAGATGCTGCGGTCGATCGGCGAACGCTTCGGTTTCGCGGTCGAGGGCCTCACTCTCCTCGCGGAGCATGCCGTGACCTTCTCCTCGACGTACATCCGCTCGTGCGTGGATGCCGGGGATGTCGAGGCCGCCGCCGATGCTCTCGGCCGCCCGCATCGTGTCGAGGGTGTCGTGGTGCACGGCGACGGCCGCGGCCGGGGGCTCGGTTTTCCCACCGCCAACGTGGCGCCACCGATGTATGCGGCGATTCCCGCGGACGGCGTGTACGCAGCGTGGTTCACGGTGCTCGGTTCGGGGGCGCCGATGGAGGGGCTCTCCGTCGGTGACCGCTATCGGGCGGCGGTGTCGGTGGGGACGAACCCGACGTTCTCCGGTCGCGCGCGCACCGTCGAAGCTTTTGTGCTCGACGAGGAAGCCGACCTGTACGGACAGCACGTCGCGGTCGATTTCGTGCACCGGCTCCGAGGGATGGAGAAGTTCGATTCGGTCGAAGCGCTGATCTCGGCGATGCACCGCGACGCGGATCGAGCGCGCGACCTCCTGGTCCGCGACGTGTAGGTCACGGGCATGCAGTCCGTAGTCCGTTCGGATGAATCTTCGAGTGTGGGCCGCATATCCCCGTGCCGTCGACCACAATCGGGATCATGTTGTTTCGTGATTGGCGACAGGCGCGCCTCTCGTGGGCCGATGCCGGCAACTACCACGGATCGACCCGGGGCCTTTCGACCGACTCGTGGTCGTTCGTCGCGTTCGCCGAGGATCAGGGACGAAGCCCCGGTCACGAGGAGATTCGCGAGTACTTCGACGGCCGTCTGAAGCTCCTGAGCACGCTTGCGCGCCGTGTCGTCGATGCACCTGCCGGCCTGGATTACCCGTACTGGGTTCGGACCGACATGTCTGTCGACGACGTGGTCGCCGTATACGACGAGCCCTCGCGCAGCTTCGACCACTGGCTCGACCAGATGGCGCAGCGCAGTGCGTGCGGCCTCGATTCCCGGCAGCATCCATGGCGAATCCACGTTTTTCCGGGGGTTCCCGCTCCCGTCGGCACTCCCGGCGCTATGACCGTCGTTGTGGTTCAGGCCAGCCACGCGATGCTGGTGGGCGCGTCTCTGCGGACGTTGTTCGACACGCTGTTCGCGCCGGACGCGCGGCCGCTCGTCATCGAGGGGCTTCCGCCGCCCGCAATCCGTCCGCATCCCGTCGCGGCTGCCGCATACGGACTCGTCCGGGCGTCGGCACGATCGATCCCCGCAGCGATCGGACTGGTGGCTACGCGTCGTGCCCTCCGATCCATGGCGCAGAGCCCCGGCGCACTTCCGGGCATTGCCGGACAGGGCCGGAATCCGATTCCCGACCGGCACATCCGGGTCATCCACCCTGATCTCGGTCGGGCGCGCGGACGGCCTCGGACCGTCACCGTGCTCGGACTGACCGCCGTGTCGTTCGCGTTGGAGCGGTATTACCACGAGCGCGACGAGCCGTATCCTGCCCTCACCTCGAAGGCGGCCGTGCCTGTGGCCCTCGGCGAGGATGCGGGAGCCCTCGGTGTCAACAGGCTTGCCAGAGCGCTGGTGGATCTTCATCTGGGTGTCCCGGATATGGAGGAGCGCATGACCGCGATCGAGCAGGCCCTGGCCGGCGAACGAGCGCGGGCCTCATCGCCTACCGCGATCGGCGGACTCGTCCGCAACGGCAGGGAAGCGTACCCGTGGCATCGACGCGAGTTGGACATGGTCGACGACGTGCTCCGCGCGGGAACCGTGCCGAGTGTCAAAACGGTGGTGAGCAGCGTCAACTGCGGGGCGGATGTGCAGTGGTCGCTGCCGTGGGGCTCGTTCCGATTCACTGCCGGTGTGCCGTCTCTCGCGCCGGGAACCGAGTTTCTGCACACTTTCATCCGCGCCGGCGATGCGTTCGCTGTGACGGTGATGGGCCGTCTGCACGCAGGGGAGTCGGACGGGGCGGCCAGAGTCGACCGCTACGTCGAACTGCTGCGTGAATGCTGGGACGGGGCGAACACCATCGTGGGGTAGAGCAACGGGTCGCGGCATCGAAAATGCGGGGGACAAGCGACCGGCGGTGAGTCACCGGGTGAACATCTGGTAATCTCATCCGCTGGTGTGCGCTGCGGTTCGCGGTGGCCGCACCGGCGGACCCGGTCCGCTTTCTGTCGCGCGGACGTCAGTTGTTCAGGAGTATCCAGTGGCATTGACCACCGAACAGAAGAAGCAGATCCTCGGCGAGTACGGCCTCCACGAGACCGATACCGGTTCCCCCGAGGCGCAGGTGGCCATGCTCACCAAGCGCATCGTCGATCTGACCGAGCACCTCAAGCAGCACAAGCACGATCACCACTCCCGCCGCGGCCTGCTGCTGCTGGTCGGTCGTCGTCGCCGGCTGCTCAAGTACGTCGAGAAGCTCGACGTCGAGCGTTACCGCTCGCTCATCCAGCGTCTGGGCCTGCGTCGCTGACGCAGCCGAAACGCGACACGATCTGCATCCGCTGATCTTTTCCGGTAGCCAACGGGGCACCCACTACACTGGGCCTCGTTGGCTATCGGTGTTTGCGCCGCAATAGCCGGCGCACCATACCGCCGACGGCGGTGACCGTATGCACCGACGGTGTCGGTCCTCGGTAGTGACCTTCCGGTTCAGGCGCGATGTCGTCTCCGAACGACGCCCTGCCGGAGGGTTTCGATCGACGACCGCCTCCGCGAGTCGGTGCGCAACCGTGGCCAAGGGGGCCGCGGAGCCCGCGCGGGTACGGCGAAGACGAAGAGGGAAGAGAAACCATAAAGATGACCAGCAATTCCGCAGTCGAGATCGACGAAGGTGTCTACGAGACCGTCGCGACGCTCGACAACGGTGCGTTCGGCACCCGCACGATCCGATTCGAGACCGGTCGCCTCGCTCAGCAGGCCGCCGGCGCCGTCGTCGCCTATCTGGACGACGAGACCATGCTGCTTTCCGCCACCAGCGCATCGAAGCAGCCGAAGGAACATTTCGACTTCTTCCCGCTGACGGTGGACGTCGAAGAGCGCATGTACGCCGCGGGCCGCATCCCCGGTTCGTTCTTCCGTCGTGAAGGCCGCCCCTCCACCGACGCGATCCTCACCTGCCGGCTGATCGACCGGCCGCTGCGCCCCTCGTTCGTCGACGGCCTGCGCAACGAGATCCAGGTCGTGGTGACGGTCCTGAGCCTGAACCCGAACGACCTGTACGACGTCGTCGCGATCAACGCCGCGTCCGCGTCCACCCAGATCGCCGGTCTGCCGTTCTCCGGACCCGTCGGCGGTGTGCGCGTCGCGCTCATCACCTCGGACGAGAACAAGGCCGGCCAGTGGGTCGCGTTCCCGACCGTCGACCAGCTCGAGAACGCCGTGTTCGACATGGTCGTCGCGGGCCGCATCGTCGCCGGTGCCGACAACCCGGACGCTGCCGACGTCGCGATCATGATGGTCGAGGCCGAGGCCACCGACAACGTCATTGCACTGATCGACGGCGCCGACCGCGGTCATCGTGGCCGAAGGACTCGAAGCGGCCAAGCCGTTCATCGCCCGCCTGTGCATCGCGCAGCAGCAGCTCGCCACCGCGGCCGCGAAGCCCACCGGCGACTTCCCGGTGTTCCCGCCCTACCAGGACGACGTGTACGCCGCCGTCGAGTCCGCCGCATCCACCGCGCTGGCCGAGGCCCTCACGATCGCCGGCAAGCAGGAGCGCGACGATCGCACCGATGAGATCAAGGTCGAGATCCTCGCGCAGGTCGCCCCGAACTTCGAGGGCCGCGAGAAGGAAATCGGCGCCGCCTTCCGGTCGCTGACCAAGAAGCTGGTGCGTCAGCGCATCCTGCGCGATCAGTTCCGCATCGACGGCCGCGGGATCACCGACATCCGCGCGCTGTCGGCCGAGGTCGCCGTGGTGCCGCGCGCGCACGGCTCGGCGCTGTTCGAGCGTGGCGAAACCCAGATCATGGGCGTCACCACCCTCGACATGGTGAAGATGGCACAGCAGGTCGACTCGCTCGGTCCCGAGACCAGCAAGCGCTACATGCACCACTACAACTTCCCGCCGTACTCCACCGGTGAGACCGGCCGTGTCGGCTCCCCGAAGCGTCGCGAGATCGGTCACGGTGCGCTCGCCGAGCGCGCTTTGATGCCGGTGCTGCCGAGCCAGGAGGAGTTCCCGTACGCCATCCGTCAGGTGTCCGAGGCGCTGAGCTCCAACGGCTCGACGTCCATGGGTTCGGTGTGTGCGTCGACGTTGTCGCTTCTCAACGCCGGTGTGCCGCTCAAGGCTCCCGTCGCCGGTATCGCGATGGGCCTGGTCTCCGATGAGATCGAGCTCGAAGACGGCACCCGCGAAACCCGTTACGTGGCCCTGACCGACATCCTCGGCGCCGAGGACGCATTCGGCGACATGGACTTCAAGGTTGCCGGTACGAAGGACTTCGTCACGGCGCTGCAGCTCGACACCAAGCTCGACGGCATCCCGTCGCAGGTGCTCGCGGGCGCCCTGTCGCAGGCACACGACGCGCGCGCCACGATCCTCGAGGTCATGGCCGAGGCCATCGATGCTCCGGACGAGATGAGCCCGTTCGCACCGCGGATCACCACCATCAAGGTTCCGGTGGACAAGATCGGCGAGGTCATCGGGCCCAAGGGTAAGATGATCAACTCGATCACCGAGGAGACCGGCGCGAACATCTCCATCGAGGATGACGGCACCGTCTACGTCGGTGCGGCGGACGGCCCGTCCGCGCAGGCTGCGATCGACAAGATCAACGCCATCGCCAACCCGCAGCTGCCGAAGGTCGGCGAGCGTTTCCTCGGCACCGTGGTCAAGACCACGGCGTTCGGTGCGTTCGTCTCCCTGCTCCCCGGCCGCGACGGCCTGGTGCACATCAGCAAGCTGGGCAACGGCAAGCGTATTGCCAAGGTCGAGGACGTCGTCAACGTCGGATCGAAGATCCGCGTCGAGATCGCCGACATCGACAATCGCGGCAAGATCAGCCTGGTGCCGGTGGAGGACGACTCCGCCGCCGCACCGGCCGATGCAGCCGCCGATGCCGGTGACGCCAGCGACGCCTGACCCACGAGTACCGGAGCCCGGTATCGGCCGGCGCTCCGGCGCCGACGCACCCGCGCATCGCCTCTTCCTCCGAGAAGGGCGCGATGCGCGGGTGCTGTCGTTTCCGCAGGTTGCAGGGGATCCGGGGCTACTAGGCGGGTAACCATCGGCGTGGATGGAGTCTTTCGGGCCGCCGCCTCAACTCACAATCCGACCCCGACTGTAGCGTTTCTCCAAAGTTGCGCGGGGGTTCTTCTTGGGGTGGTTACCTAGGGGAGTGAACACGGTCGCGACTGCTGGAATCGGTGCACGGCCGGGAGTCAATCTCGCGTTGGCTACCTGGGTATCCGCCATCAACTTCTGGGCCTGGAACATGATCGGCCCTCTGTCCACTACATATGCCGGCGAGATGTCGCTGAGTAGTTCCGAGGCGTCGATGCTCGTCGCGACCCCGATCCTGGTGGGCTCGCTCGGCCGGATCGCGGTGGGATCTCTCACCGACCGCTACGGCGGCAGGATCATGTTCATCGCGATCAGCCTCGCATCGATCCTGCCGGTGCTGGCCGTGGGCTTCGCCGGTAACGCCGGCTCCTACCCGATGCTTCTGGTTTTCGGCTTCTTCCTCGGCATCGCGGGCACCATCTTCGCAGTGGGGATTCCCTTCGCCAACAACTGGTACGACGCCTCGAGGCGGGGGTTCGCAACCGGCGTCTTCGGCGCGGGCATGGTCGGAACCGCCCTGTCCGCGTTCTTCACTCCGCGCTTCGTGAACTGGTTCGGTCTGATCGTGACGCACGTGATCGTCGCGATCGCCCTGGCGCTCACCGCACTGGTGTGCGTGGTGGCAATGCGGAACGCTCCCGCGTTCGTTCCCAACACCGACCCGGTCGTGCCGAAATTCCTGGCGGCCTGCAAACTTCGGGTGACGTGGGAGATGTCGTTCCTGTACGCCATCGTCTTCGGCGGGTTCGTCGCGTTCAGCAACTATCTGCCCACCTACATCAAGACGATCTACGACTTCTCTGCCGTCGACGCGGGCACCCGGACCGCCGGGTTCGCGCTCGCCGCGGTCGTCGCCCGCCCGATCGGTGGTGCGTTGTCCGACCGCATACCGCCGAAGTATGTCGTGCTCGCCGCCTTCGCGGGGACCGCGGTCACCGCACTCGTCGCGACCCAGAAACCACCACCGGATGTGTGGTCGGCGGCCGACTTCATCACCATGGCAATCTTCCTCGGCATCGGCACCGGCGGTGTGTTCGCCTGGGTGGCTCGGCGCACGCCCGCGAAGTCGGTCGGCAGTGTCACCGGGATCGTCGCCGCGGCAGGCGGTCTGGGCGGATACTTCCCGCCCTTGGTGATGGGCGCGACCTACGACCCGGTCGACAACGACTACACCGTAGGGCTGCTGCTGCTGGTTGCGTGCGCAGTGGTGGCGTTGCTCTACACAGCTTTTGCCCTGAAGACACACGAACCCGTAAATGCCGCAGCGACTCAGGCGATGCAGCCTCGACAGGAGGAGAACAAGTGACCACCCAGGAACCGGCTATCGGGGGATCGCTCGAAGAACTTCTGGTCCGTAGTGGTCGGTTCTTCACTCGGGGCGAAACGTCCACCGACACCCGCAGCGTCATGCGCCAGGGAGGCCGGGACGGCGACATCTTCTACCGCGACAGGTGGAGTCACGACAAGGTGGTGCGCTCGACCCACGGAGTCAACTGCACCGGGTCGTGTTCGTGGAAGATCTACGTCAAGGACGGGATCATCACCTGGGAGACGCAGGAAACGGATTACCCGAGCGTCGGACCGGACCGGCCGGAGTACGAGCCCCGAGGCTGCCCTCGCGGGGCGGCCTTCTCCTGGTACACGTATTCGCCGACCCGCGTTCGCTACCCGTATGCACGCGGGGTACTCGTCGAGATGTACCGCGAGGCCAAACAGCGACTCGGCGACCCGGTTCTGGCATGGGCGGACATCCAGAACGATCCGGAACGCCGCCGCCGCTACCAGCGGGCGCGCGGCAAGGGCGGGTTGGTGCGCGTCGGCTGGGCCGAGGCCACCGAGATGATCGCCGCCGCGCACGTGCACACCATCAAGGAGTACGGCCCGGACCGGGTCGCCGGATTCTCACCCATCCCGGCGATGTCGATGGTGTCGTTCGCCGCCGGATCACGGTTCATCGAACTCGTCGGTGGCGTCATGACGTCGTTCTACGACTGGTACGCCGACCTTCCGGTGGCGTCCCCGCAGGTCTTCGGCGACCAGACCGACGTACCCGAGTCGGGGGACTGGTGGGATGCGTCCTACCTGATGATGTGGGGTTCGAACGTCCCGGTCACGCGCACACCCGACGCGCACTGGATGGCCGAGGTCCGATACCGCGGTACCAAGGTGGTGTCGGTCAGCCCCGACTATGCCGACAACACGAAGTTCGCCGACGAGTGGATGCCGTGCGCCGCCGGCACCGACGGCGCGCTGGCCATGGCGATGGGGCATGTACTGCTCAAGGAGTTCTACGTCGAGCAACGGGTGCCGTTCTTCGTCGACTACGTCCGTCAGTACACCGATTTGCCGTTCCTCGTGAAACTCGAAGAGCGCGACGGCAAACTGATCCCCGGAAAGAACCTCACAGCAGCCGATCTCGGGCAGAGCACCGAGAACTCGGCGTTCAAGCCGGTGCTGCTCGACGGCGCCACCGACACCGTGGCGGTGCCGCACGGCTCGCTCGGTTTCCGGTACGGCGACGAGGGCATCGGCAAGTGGAACCTCGACCTGGGTGATCTCGTACCGGCACTGACGGTGGCCACCCCGGCGGGCGGCGCCGGGGAATCCGCCGCGGTGCACCTGCCGAGCTTCGACACCGTCGACGGCCACGGCGAGAGCATCGAGCGCGGCGTACCGGTGCGGCGGGTGGGCGAGCACCTGGTGTGTACGGTGTTCGACCTCATGCTCGCCCAGTACGGTGTGGAACGCGCCGATCTGCACCTGCCGGGGCAGTGGCCCACCGGCTACGACGATCCGACCTCGCCGTACACCCCGGCGTGGCAGGAATCCATCACGGGAGTCTCTGCGGGACAGGCGATCCGGATCGCGAAGGAGTTCGCTCGCAACGCCGAGGAATCCGGTGGCCGATCCATGATCATCATGGGAGCCGGGATCTGCCAGTGGTTCCACGGTGACGCCACCTACCGCGCGGTGCTGGCGATGCTCATGCTCACCGGATCGATGGGACGCAACGGCGGCGGCTGGGCACACTATGTCGGCCAGGAGAAGTGCCGGCCCGTCACGGGGTGGGCCGCGATGGCCATGGGAACGGACTGGAGCCGGCCGCCGCGCCAGATGGCGGGTACCTCCTACTGGTACGTGCACACAGACCAGTGGCGCTACGACGGTTACCGCGCCGACGCGCTGGCGAGCCCGCTGGGGCGGGGACGGTTCCGCGACAAGCACACGATGGATGTGATGGCCTCCGCGGTCGCAATGGGGTGGACACCGTTCTATCCCCAGTTCGACCGCAATCCCCACGATGTCGCGGACGAGGCGCGCGCCGTAGGCAGGGAAATCCCCGCCTACGTGGCCGAGCAACTCGCCGCCGGTGAACTGAAGCTTGCCGTCACGGACCCGGACAACGCGCGGAACTGGCCGCGGGTACTGAGCGTATGGCGCTCGAACCTGCTCGGGTCGTCGAGCAAGGGCAACGAATACTTCCAGCAGCACCTGCTCGGTACCGACTCCAACATCCAGGGCGCACAGACCACCCAGGGGATGCGTCCGAACGAGGTCGAGTGGCCGGACGATGTTCCGGAAGGCAAGCTCGACATGCTGATGTCGATAGATTTCCGGATGACGTCGACAACGCTGTTCTCGGACGTCGTGTTGCCGGCCGCGACCTGGTACGAAAAGGGCGACCTGTCGAGCACCGACATGCACCCCTACATCCACGCGTTCAGCCCCGCGATCGACCCGCCGTGGGAAACACGGTCGGACTACGAAGCATTCGGTGCGATCGCGAAGGCATTCAGCACGCTCGCCCGGGCACATCTGGGCACCCGCACCGACATCGTGATGGGCACCTTGCAGCACGACACTCCCGCTGCCATGGCCTATCCCGGTGGCACCGAGAATGATTGGCGCAAGACCGGAGAGGTACCCGTTCCCGGGAAGACGATGGGACCGCTCGCGGTGGTCGAGCGCGACTACGCCGCGATCGCCGACAAGTGGGCCACTCTCGGCCCGCTCGTCGACACACTGGGAGTGACCACGAAGGGTGTCACCACCCATCCCACCGAGGAGGTTGCCGAACTCGCGGCCAAGTTCGGTGTGATGGATTCCGGTGCGGGATCAGGCCGTCCCGCGGTCACGACGGCGGAGCGGATGGCCGATGTGATCCTGGCGCTGTCCGGAACCTCCAACGGCCGGCTCGCCGTCGAAGGTTTCCGCGAACTCGAGAAGCGCACGGGACGTCGTCTCGTCCACCTCGCCGAGGGCAGTGAGGAACGACGTATCACCTACGCCGACACTCAGGCGCGCCCGGTACCGGTGATCACGAGCCCCGAATGGTCCGGCAGCGAGACCGGGGGGCGGCGCTACGCCCCGTTCACCGTCAATATCGAAGAACTCAAACCGTTCCACACCCTCACCGGCCGGATGCACTTCTACCTCGACCACGACTGGATCGAGGAGGTGGGCGAGCAACTGCCCACCTACCGTCCCCCGCTCGACATGTCCCGTCTGTTCGGCGAGCCGGGGATCGGCGAAACCGACGGAATCGGGTTGACCGTGCGATATCTGACGCCGCACTCGAAGTGGTCGATC
Organism: Rhodococcus chondri; assembly: GCF_036327435.1. Taxonomy (NCBI): domain Bacteria; kingdom Bacillati; phylum Actinomycetota; class Actinomycetes; order Mycobacteriales; family Nocardiaceae; genus Rhodococcus; species Rhodococcus chondri. Next base: position 18,961 of record NZ_JAUZMZ010000008.1, read on the forward strand.
CACTCGGAATACCAGGACAACCTGTTCATGCTCTCGCTCTCGCGCGGGGGGCCCACGATGTGGATGAGCCCGGCCGATGCTGCGAAGATCTCGGTGCGCGACAACGACTGGGTCGAGGCCGTCAACCGGAACGGTGTGGTGGTGTGCCGCGCGATCGTGTCGCACCGGATGCCCGAAGGCGTCGTGTACGTCTACCACGCGCAGGAGCGCACCATCGACGTGCCGCTCACCGAAACCACGGGCAAGCGTGGAGGTATCCACAACTCGATCACGAAAATCCTCATCAAGCCGACCCACATGGCCGGGGGATACGCGCAGAACTCGTATGCCTTCAACTATCTCGGGCCCACCGGCAATCAACGTGACGAGGTGACGATGGTGCGCCGCCGGTCGCAGGAGGTGACGTACTGATGTACACGAGCGAGCGTTGCGAAGCGAGGCAATCATGAAGGTAATGGCCCAGATGGCAATGGTGATGAACCTCGACAAGTGCATCGGGTGCCACACCTGCTCTGTCACCTGCAAGCAGACATGGACCAACCGGTCCGGTACCGAGTACGTCTGGTTCAACAACGTCGAGACCCGGCCCGGGCAGGGGTATCCCCGCACCTACGAGGATCAGGAAAAGTGGCGCGGCGGATGGGTCCGCGACAAGAAGGGCAGACTGCGGCTGCGCGACGGTGGCCGGCTCCACAAGCTCACCCGGATCTTCTCCAACCCGAAGATGCCGTCCATCGACGACTACTACGAGCCGTGGACGTACGACTACGAGAACCTCACCAATGCGCCCCTCGGCGACAACATTCCCGTCGCGCAGCCGCGCAGCCTCATCAGCGGCAAGCCGATGAAGGTGGAGTGGTCGGCGAACTGGGACGACAATCTCGGAGGCTCGACGGAGATCGTGCCGAACGACCCGATCCTGAAAAAGATCAACGACGAGGTCAAACTTCAGCTCGAAGAGACCTTCATGTTCTACCTGCCGCGCATCTGCGAACACTGCCTCAACCCCTCGTGTGTGGCATCGTGCCCGTCCGGCGCGATCTACAAGCGCGCAGAGGACGGCATCGTCCTCGTCGATCAGGACCAGTGCCGTGGCTGGCGGATGTGTGTCTCCGGGTGCCCGTACAAGAAGATGTACTTCAATCACAAGACCGGCAAGGCCGAGAAGTGCACGTTCTGCTATCCCCGCATCGAGGTGGGTCTGCCGACCGTGTGCGCCGAGACCTGCGTCGGACGCTTGCGATACATCGGTCTCGTCCTCTACGACGTCGACCGCGTCCTCGAGGCGGCGTCGGTGGAGAACGAACAGGACCTGTACGAGGCGCAGCGTCAGGTGCTGCTCGACCCCAACGACCCGGAAGTCATCGCCGCCGCCCACGCCGAGGGGATCTCCGACGAATGGATCGCCGCGGCGCAGCGCTCGCCGATCTACTCGCTGATCAACGTCTACAAGGTGGCATTGCCGCTGCATCCGGAATACCGCACCATGCCCATGGTCTGGTATGTGCCGCCGCTGTCGCCCGTCGTCGACGCGGTCAGCCGCGACGGCCACGACGGTGAAGATCTCGGCAACCTGTTCGGGGCGCTCGAATCGCTGCGGATCCCCATCCAGTACCTCGCGGAGTTGTTCACCGCCGGTGACACTGCGGTCGTAGAGGGGGTGCTGCGGCGGCTCGCCGCGATGCGCTCCTACATGCGCGACATCAACCTCGGTCGCGATACCCAGCCGCACATCCCCCAGGCGGTCGGCATGACCGAGGAACAGATCTACGAGATGTACCGTCTTCTCGCCCTCGCCAAATACGACGAGCGGTATGTGATTCCGACGGCGTACGCCGCCGAAGGACACCAGCTCGAGGAGACGGCCACGGAGTGCTCGTTGTCGTTCGAAGGCGGCCCGGGCATGTACGAATCCGGTCCGTTCGGCGAATCCAGCGGCGGACCGGTGCCGGTTGCCGTCGAGACCTTCCACGCACTCAAACAACGGCAGACCACCGAGGGAATGGCAGCGAACGAGAGCCATCCGTCGCGGGTGAACCTGCTCAACTGGGACGGCAAGGGCGTACCCACCGGCATGTTCCCCGGCGGTCACCGGCACGAGGAGGAACACTCGTGAAACTGCTCCGCCGGCCCTCGCGCCGCGACACCGCCGCCCGGCAACTACAGCATCGGCTGATCCGGCAGTCCGCTTCGCTGTTGCTCGCCTACCCGGACGAGCAGCTGCACAGCCGCCTCGACATCGTCGACCGGTTGCTCGATCACATCGACGGACCGGAACGAGAGCAGCTCGCCCGAACGGCGGCGCACCTGCGCCGCACCGGCCTGCTCGAAGCGGAGCAGGATTATGTCGCCACATTCGACATGCGCCGTCGCTCGACGATGTACCTGACCTACTGGACCGGTGGCGACACCCGCAACCGGGGCACGGAGATCCACGCGTTCGTGCGTGCATATCTCGAGGCCGGCGCGGAACCTCCGGTCGGGGAGGCGCCCGACCACTTGCCCGTAGTACTCGAATTCGCCGCCACTGTCGCTCCGGAGGTGGGTGAGCAGCTGCTCGCCGCGCATCGGATCCCGCTCGATGTGCTGCATGGGGCGCTCGTCGAGAGCGAATCGGTGTACGCGGACACCATCGCGGCAGTGTGCGCGACACTGCCGTCGGTCAGCGACCAGCAGCAACAGCACGCCCGGCAGCTGGCGCAGGCCGGTCCGCCGGCCGAGGCCATCGGATTGCAGCCGTTCACCCTCACGGTTCCACCGCGCAAGGACGAGCAGTCGGCACGAGAAGGAGACCTGTAGCCATGGACGCGGGGGCAATTTTCTGGGACATCGTGCCGTACGTGTCGCTCGCGATCCTCGTCGTGGGAACGTGGTGGCGGTACCGGTACGACAAATTCGGCTGGACGACACGATCGTCGCAGTTGTATGAGAGCCGGTTGCTGCGGATCGGTAGCCCGCTGTTCCACTTCGGCATCCTCGTCGTGATCGTCGGGCACATCATCGGTCTGGTGATTCCGCAGTCGTGGACGGCAGCGGTGGGCATGAGCCAGCACACCTACCACATCCAGGCGATCACGCTCGGCACTGTTGCGGGTCTTTCGACGCTCGCCGGGGTCATACTGCTCATCTACCGGCGCCGCACCAACGGGCCGGTCTTCTCGGCGACGACCGTCAACGACAAGGTGATGTACCTCGTGCTGGTCGCCGCGATAGTCGCGGGTCTGGCGACGACGTTCATCGGCGCCGGAGTGATCGGGGAGGAGCACAACTACCGCGAAACCGTGTCGCCGTGGTTCCGCTCCATCTGGATTCTGCAGCCCCGCGGCGATCTGATGGTCGAGGCGCCACTGTCGTTCCAGATCCACACGATGATCGGTCTGGTGCTGTTCGCGCTCTGGCCGTTCACCAGGCTCGTGCACGCGTTCAGCGCACCGATCGGGTATCTGTTCCGCCCGTACGTCGTCTATCGCGGTCGGGACGAAGCGCGCACGGGGCAGCTGATGGGTTCGCAGCCTCGACGTCGCGGCGGTTGGTGACGACAGCATCGGTGACGGCAGCGTTGGTGGCGACAGCGGTATTCGGGTACGCATGTACTGTGTGATGTTCCGTTCCCGGACGGACATTCCGCGTTCGTACCCTTACCGCTCGCACCTCTACCGCCAGGACCGTTGAACAACCATATGGCTTCCACCCAGCCCGTCTCGTCTGTCGTTCGGACCGCTGTCGCACCCGCCGTCGTTGCGGACCCGGGTGTTCGGCGCACGGTGCTCCCGGGAGGGGTGCGTGTCGTCACCGAGCACGTCCCCGGCGTGCGTTCCGCCGCCGTGGGTGTGTGGGTCGGTGTCGGTTCCCGCGACGAGCAGCCGTCCGTGGCCGGCGCCGCCCACTTCCTCGAACATCTGCTCTTCAAGGCGACTCCCACCCGGACGGCACTCGACATCGCCGAGCTCGTGGACGGAATCGGGGGTGAACTCAACGCGTTCACCAGCAAGGAACACACCTGTTTCTACGCGCATGTACTCGACGACGACCTGCCCCTCGCGGTTGATGTCGTGGCCGACGTGGTGCTGCGCGGCCGGTGCCGACGTGCCGACGTCGACGTCGAACGTCAGGTGGTGCTCGAGGAGATTTCGATGCGCGACGACGATCCCGAAGATCTGCTGGGCGACGCGCTGCTGACCGCGTTGTACGGCGATCACCCCATCGGTCGGCCGATCATCGGCTCCGTCGACTCGATCGAAGCGATGACCCGCAACCAGCTGCATTCGTTCCATGTGCGCCGGTACACCCCCGAGCGGATGGTCGTCGCGGTGGCCGGCAACGTCGACCACGAGCACACCGTCGAACTCGTACGCCGCGCGTTCGCCGGTCATCTCGATGCCGCGGCGCAACCGGCACCGCGCCGCGACGGGATGTTGAAGCTGCGCACCGCACCGACCTTGAGCATCAACGATCACGACGGTGAACAGTCGCATCTGAGCTTCGGGGTCCGCGCGTTCGGCCGGCACGACGGGCGGCGCTGGGCGTTGTCGGTGCTCAACGCCGCGATCGGCGGGGGCCTGAGCTCGCGGTTGTTCCAGGAGGTGCGCGAAAAGCGCGGTCTCGCGTATTCCGTGTACTCGGGCATCGATACGTTCGCGGACACCGGTGCGTTCTCTGTGTACGCAGGGTGCCAGCCGGAGAACCTCGCCGAGGTGACGACGGTGATCCGAGAGGTCCTCGCCGATGTCGCCGACCACGGCATCACGGATGCCGAGTGCTCGCGTGCGAAGGGGGCGCTGCGCGGCGGTCTCGTGCTGGGGCTCGAGGACACCGGGGCCCGGATGCACCGCATCGGCCGCAGCGAACTGAACTACGGCCGGCACTGGAGCATCACCGAGACCCTCGAACGCATCGCCACGGTGACCTCCGAACAGGTACGCGAGGTCGCCGGTGAGTTGCTGCACCGCCCCTTCGCGGCCGCTGTGGTGGGCCCGTACCGCCGCCCACGCGATCTGCCCGCCGCGGTACGCGACATCGTGGGCTGAGGACGTTCCGATCGGACGAGACGAGCAGGCCGCTCACCCGACCTGGGGAGCGGATTGCGTAGGCTTTCCGCGACGACGGCGAAAGGGCGTGGACGAAAAGTGAACGCAGCAACTGTTCGAGTAGGTGTGCTCGGTGCCAAGGGCAAGGTCGGCCAGGCCATCTGCGCGGCAGTCGACGCCGCCGCAGACCTCGACCTGGTCGCCGCCGTGGACAAGGACGACAGTCTCGAGGACTTCGTGACGTCCCGCGCGCAGGTCGTCGTCGACTTCACGCATCCGGATGTCGTGATGGGCAACCTGCAGTTCCTCATCGAGCACGGCATCCACGCGGTTGTCGGCACCACCGGATTCGACGAGGCACGCCTCGATCAGGTGCGCGGCCGGCTCGCCGCGCAGCCGGAGGTCGGTGTGCTCATCGCCCCCAACTTCGCCATCGGCGCCGTACTGTCCATGCGGTTCGCGCAGGCTGCGGCCCGGTTCTTCGACTCCGTCGAGGTTATCGAGTTGCACCACCCCAACAAGGCCGACGCACCGTCCGGCACCGCCTACCGCACGGCCGCTCTCATCGCCGAAGCCCGTGCGGCCGCCGGCGTGGGCCGCAGTCCCGACGCCACCAGCACCGAGCTCGACGGGGCACGCGGCGCCGACGTCGACGGTGTGCGTGTTCATTCCGTGCGCCTCGCCGGTCTGGTCGCACACCAGGAGGTGCTGCTCGGAACCCAGGGGGAGACCCTGACCATTCGTCACGACTCGATCGACCGGTCGTCGTTCGCCCCGGGTGTGCTTCTCGGCATCCGGGAGATCGGATCGCGCCCCGGCCTGACAGTCGGCATCGACCCGCTGCTCGACCTGTGAGGAAAGATCTGCTCAAGGTTCTCGCGCCGATCACCTTCATCGTGATCGCGCTGATCTTCTACTTCGTGCTGCTGGGTACCCGCGGGGTGGAACTCGTGCGCTCGGGTAGCGGTGCAGCGATCGGCCTGGGCATCGGTGTGTTGCTGTTGCCGCTGGTCGGGGTGTGGATCCTGTACGCGAGTCTGCGTGCGGGGCTCCAGCATCAGCACCTCGCGCGCCGCATCCACGCCGAAGGCCTCGAACTCGACGTGACCGACCTGCCGCGGCGACCGTCGGGGAAACTCGATCGCGACGCCGCCGACGCGCTGTTCGAGAAGGTCAAGCTCGAGTGGGAAGCCGACCCCGACAACTGGCGGAACTCCTACCGGTTGGCCCGTGCCTACGACCACGCCGGGGATCGGGGCCGTGCCCGCGACACCATGCGGCGCGCTGTCGAGCTGGAGCGACGCGAACGGCACGGCACGGCGTAGGACGCGGAAACTTCCGTAGTCTGCGGGGGTGATCCAAGAATCCGCGTCCGGTGTGCGGACGCTGCTCGTCGTCCACCACACCCCGTCGCCGTCTACGCGTGAATTGCTCGAGGCGGTGCTCGCGGGAGCAAACGACCCGGAGATCGACGGTGTGGAAGTGCGTGCGGTGCCGGCGCTCGGCGCGACCGTCCCCGACGTGCTGGCCGCGGATGGATACCTGTTCGGGACCACCGCCAACTTCGGCTATATGTCGGGTGCGCTCAAGCACTTTTTCGACACCGTCTATTACCCGTGTCTCGATGCCGTGGCCGGCCGCCCGTACGGGTTGTGGGTGCACGGCAACAACGACACCGCGGGAGCGGTGTCGTCGGTTCGCAGACTCGCGACGGGGCTGGGGCTGGTGCAGGCCGCCGCAGACCTGGAGGTCACCGGACCCATCGATGCCGGAGTGCGCGAGCAGGGCTACGAACTCGGCGGGACCGTGGCGGTGACGGTGTCCGGCGCGCTGTGAGCGCCGTCCCCTTCGGCGACCGTCAGCGGAAGTTCTCCTCGACGAACTTGGTCAGTCCTTTGGCTGCGGTGTCCATCGCGGTCTTCTCGGCCCGCCGCACCAGGAATCCGGGGAGCGGGATCTTGGGATCGATGGTCAGGCCGAACTCGACTTGGGTTCCCGAGTCGCTCGCCGTCAGGGTGTAGGTGCCGTCCTGCTGCGCCTGCTGGCTGCTTTCGACGAGCGTCCAGGACATCGACTCGTCGCCGTTCCATGCGTAGTCGACGATCTGTTCGTCGGTGAGTCCGATGATCGACACGGTCATCCGGACACGGTGCGGTCGTCCGTCGGGATGGGTGGTCTCGACGACGACCGACTTGTGGGTGGAGGACCACTCGGGGAGGCGATCCACCGCGGCGATGGCAGCCATCACCTGCTCCGGTGTTGCTTTGATCTCGAAGCTTCTGGTGCTGCTCACTGCCATCGGTTCACTGTCCCTTTCGGTCCCGTGTCTGGTGCGACGGGGAATCTACCGCACGCGCGACGTTCTCAGGCGGTGTCGCCGTTGTCGTCGTCACGGGACGCCGACGTCTCGGGAGTGGTCGCCTCGGGAGTGGTCGTCTCGGAAGTGGTCGTCTCGGAAGTGGTCGCCTCGGAAGTGGTCGCCTCGGAAGTGGCCGGCCTGGTGCCGGGCCAACGCCATTCCTCGGCGCGCTTCTGGTAGCGCCTCTGGTCCTTGAGTGCCCCCTGGACCGCTTGCGCCACCCACGAGTTGAGGGAGACCCCGCTCTGCGCGGCAGCCTCCTCGGCCCGGGTCTTGATCTGCTCGACGAGGCGCAGCGTGACGCGGCTGATGTCGCCGGTCATTTCCTCGAACGTCGGAGTGGACTCTTCGGCGTGGGGAGAGGTGTCGCTGCGCACCTCGACAACGGCGTCGGTGCCGTCGAGGCGCACTGTGACACGCCGGTCGCCGAGCTGCTCGGTGACCTCGGTGGCCATGTCGGAAAGCGCACTGAGCAGGGCGAGTCGTGCCGGTGCGGCAATCGCAGCGGCGAGGGCGTTGGCGGTTCGGCGGGTCTGCTCGTCGCCGAGTTCGGCGGCCGCGAGCACGGAGTCGGCAATTGCAGCGGTGTAGGTGTCGATATTCATGATGTCAGCGTGACGTCATTTGTGATGTCAGTCAAGTGTCATGATGATGTCGACGGGTGACGCGGGCGAACCTGAGGTTCCACGCTAGGGTGCGGTCACACCACCGGGAGGAGAAAGCCATGGTTCCCGAACCCGTCACGCTGGAGGTCCGGCTCGTCGCGAAGACCGAATTCGTTCCGCCCGACGACGTCCGGTGGGATACCGACGCGGACGGCGGCGAGGCCCTCGTCGAGTTCGCCGGCCGTGCCTGCTATCAGAGCTGGTCGAAGCCGAACCCTCGGACGGCCACCAACACCGGGTACCTGCGGCATCTGCTCACGGTCGGTCACCTCTCGGTGCTCGAGCACGCCACCGTCACCTTCTACATCACCGGGATCTCGCGGTCGTGCACGCACGAACTGATCAGGCACCGTCACTTCTCGTTCTCGCAATTGTCCCAGCGGTTCGTGGCCGGTGGGGACGCTCCGGTGGTCGTGCCGCCGGCGATTGCCGGAGACCCGGACCTCGAGAAGTTGTTCTTCGCCGCGGCCGAGCGCAGCCGTGACGCGTATGTCGAACTGCTCGAAGCCCTGGACGAGAAGATGGCGCATCTGCCGTCGGGGCCGCTGCGCGCCAAGCAGGTGCGGGAAGCCGCCCGCGCGGTGCTGCCCAACGCCACCGAGACCCGGATCGTGGTCACCGGCAACTACCGCTCGTGGCGCCACTTCATCGCGATGCGTGCGACCGAACACGCCGATGTCGAGATCCGGCGACTTGCTGTCGAGTGCCTGCGGCAACTGCGCGATGCGGCACCGAACGCGTTCTCCGACTTCACGATCACGACCTTGCCCGATGGCACCGAAGTAGCATCCGGGGCGCTCGCCGCCGACAGTTGATGCGCCGGTGAGCGACGGCCATGTGTTCGGGGGGCGCCCACACGCGGTAGCCTTCTGACCATGACCAACGGTGATTCCGCTACTGCTGTCGAGCTTCCGTTCGGCACCATCGCAACTGCGATGGTGACCCCGTTCACTGCCGACGGCAAGCTCGACGTGGACGCGGGTGTGCGTCTGGCGACCTACCTCGTCGACGGGGGCTGCGACGCACTGGTTCTCGCCGGTACCACCGGCGAATCGCCGACCACCACCGAGAACGAGAAGATGGACCTGATGCGCGCGGTCCTCGCCGCAGTCGGTGACCGCGCGAAAATCATCGCCGGCGCGGGCAGCAACGACACCGCGCACAGTGTCGAACTCGCCCGCGACGCGGCCCGTGCCGGTGCCCACGGGTTGCTCGTCGTCACCCCGTACTACTCGCGTCCACCGCAGGCCGGGCTCTACGCCCACTTCCTCGCGGTGGCGGATGCCACCGATCTGCCGGTGATGCTCTACGACATTCCGCCGCGCTCCGTCGTGCCCATCGAAACCGACACGTTGCGGCTGCTCGCCGAGCATCCACGGATCGTGGCGGTCAAGGACGCCAAGGGCGATCTCAATGCGGGTGCGGAACTGATCGGCACCACCGACCTGAAGTTCTATTCCGGCGACGATCCGCTGAATCTGCCGTGGATGTCGGTCGGTGCCGTCGGATTCGTCAGCGTCATCGGTCACCTGGTGCCGGGACGTCTGCGCGAACTGCACACCGCATTCGAGGCCGGCGATCTCGAACTCGCCCGCAAGATCAACCTGTCGATGGTTCCGATCTATCGCGCGGTCGCCCGCCTGGGAGGAGTGAGCGCATCGAAGGCCGGGCTGAGGTTGATGGGCATAGATGTAGGCGAGCCACGATTGCCACAGGTTGCGCCGGTCTCCGCTCAGATCGATGCCCTGGCCGCCGACCTGCATGCAGCGGGGGTGCTGTGATGAGCCGCCCCTCTCGTGGCCGTGGCCGCGCAACCCGTACCGCTGGTCCTCCCGTGAACCGTCCGCGCCGCGTCGCCCAGAACTCGGCGAGCACCCAGCGACCCGACCGCAGGAAGGTCGATCCGACCGCCCGGCTGGGCACCCCGCCGAAGGCGCCGGCCGACGGGCTTCGGGTGGTGGCGCTGGGAGGTATCGGTGAAATCGGCCGCAACATGACCGTTTTCGAGTATCGGGGCCGACTGCTGATCGTCGACTGCGGCGTCCTGTTCCCGGAAGATCAGCAGCCCGGCGTCGACCTGATCCTGCCCGACTTCCGGTACATCGAGAACCGGATGAACGACGTCGAGGCGGTCGTTCTCACGCACGGTCACGAAGATCACATCGGTGCGATTCCGTTCCTGCTGCGCCTGCGGCCCGACATTCCGGTCGTGGGGTCGAAATTCACGCTTGCGCTGGTCGCCGCGAAGTGCCGCGAGCACCGGCAGCGGCCCAATCTCGTCGAGGTCGTCGAAGGCGAGCACACCACGCACGGGCCGTTCGACTGCGAATACTTCGCGGTCAACCACTCGATCCCGGATGCGCTCGCGCTCGCTATTCGCACTCCGGCCGGACTCGTCCTGCACACCGGTGACATCAAGCTCGACCAGTTGCCGCTGGACAACCGGCTCACCGACCTCGCCGGATTCTCCCGGTTGGGCGACGAAGGCGTCGACCTGTTCCTGGTCGATTCCACCAACGCCGAGGTTCCGGGCTTCGTCACCCCGGAACGCGAGATCGGCGGCGTCCTCGACAATGTGATCGGCAAGGCCAGGAACCGCGTCATCGTCGCGTCGTTCGCGAGCCACGTCCACCGCATCCAGCAGGTCGTCGACGTGGCCCACCGCTACAACCGCCGTGTCGCCTTCGTCGGCCGTTCCATGGTCCGCAACATGCAGATCGCGCAGGATCTCGGCTACCTGAACGTCCCGGACGGGCTCAAGGTCGATATCGACACCGCGGCGTCACTGCCCGACGACCGGCTCGTCCTGGTTTCCACCGGCTCGCAGGGTGAACCGCTGTCCGCGCTGTCGCGGATGGCGCGCGGTGAGCATCGGCAGATCAATATCAAGGAGGACGACCTCGTCGTTCTCGCGTCGTCGCTGATCCCGGGCAACGAGAACTCGGTGTTCACGGTGGTCAACGGACTCGCGAAGCGGGGAGCCACCGTCGTCACCCAGCAGAACGCCAAGGTGCACGTGTCGGGGCACGCGTCGGCGGGCGAGCTGCTCTATCTGTACAACGCGGTCCGGCCCACCAATGCGATGCCGGTGCACGGTGAATGGCGGCATCTGCGTGCCAATGCGGCGCTTGCGGAGGCGACGGGTGTGCCGAAGGAGCGGATCGTCCTGGCCGAGGACGGCGTGGTCGTCGACATGGTCGACGGACTTGCCGAGATCGTGGGCAGGGTTCCGGTCGGTCACGTCTACGTCGACGGGTTGTCGGTGGGCGATGTCGGGGAATCGACGTTGTCGGACCGTCTGGTCCTCGGCGAGGGCGGGTTCATCTCCATCTCGGTGGCGGTGGACGCGACCACGGGGCGTGCAGTGAGCACCCCGGAAGTGTCGGGTCGCGGGTTCTCCGATGATCCGACCGCGCTCACCGAAGCCGCGCAACTCGTCGACAAGACCCTCAATGAGCTTGCGGCGGAAGGTATTACGGAAACCCACCGCATCGCGCAGGGTATTCGGCGTGTCGTGGGCCGATGGGTCGCCGACACGTACCGGCGGCGTCCGATGATCGTTCCGACCGTTATCGCGGTGTCCTGACCGTCACGACTCCGTCGCCGCCGGGGCGCAGGCTCGTTAGAGTGGCGCAATGAGTCTTGCCCGTAGCGAACGACACGCTCTCGTCCGGACCATGTCGGAGGTCGGACCGGACGCACCCACACTCTGTGGGGACTGGACGACCCGCGATCTCGCGGCGCATCTGCTGGTACGCGAACGGCGGGTCGACACGATGCCCGGCATCATGATCCCGCCGCTCGCCGCTCACACCGAGCGGGTGCGTCGCGACGCCACCGATCGTCAGTGGGCACATCTGCTCGCGGATATCGAGTCGGGGCCTCCCAAATGGTCGCCGCTCTACCTGCTCGACTCCGTGGCCAACGCTGCAGAGATGTTCGTCCACCACGAGGACGTGCGGCGCGGTACCCCGGGATGGGAGCCACGTGCACTGCCCGCCGATGTGCAGGATCAGCTCTGGCGTCTGGCGCGCATGATCGCGCGGGCGGGGTACAAGGGCACCGATATCACGGTGATCTTCGAGCGCCCCGGCGGTGAACAGGCGACGGTGCGCAAACGGGGACCGCGGATCGTCGTCCTGCGTGGGGAGCCGTCCGAACTGCTTCTGCATGCTTTCGGACGTGATGAGGTTCGGGTGGAAGCTTCCGGCGACGCCGCGGACGTGGCCGAGTTGACTGCCTCGCAGCGCGGTCTCTGAGACGTGAGCACCGCGCAGGGGAGTGCGCGGGAGCGGCGAGTCGGAGCTGTGACCAGTGCCGCCGCCCGATGCCGGTGTTGCGGATGGTTCGTCAGAGGCGTGTGCGGCTAACCTGGGCTGTATGGCAGGAAAGTCGGGAAGCCGCGCATCGTCGTCCACGACCTCTCGGTCGCGGTCGGGAACGCGCGCCTCGGCGGGAGGTGCGAGCCGCGCCAAGACCACCCGGTCCAAGCCTGCCACGGCCGAGAAGTCAGGTTCCGGGGCCCGCAAGCCCCGAGCGTCCGGGGCGCGCACCGGCTCCACGGCACGAGGTACGAAGGCCGCGCCCAGGAAGCGGACCGCGACGGCACGGCCCCGCCCGGCCGCGCGGCCCAGGCGCAGTTCCGGCGGGGTGCTGACGGCGCTGGGTAAGAGCATCGGTGCCGGCTGGTTCATGCTCGCTCGCGGTCTCGGCGCAACTATCCGCACGATGGGCATGGCCACCGACATCGAGCACGGACATCGCCGCGACGGGATCGCTCTCGGGCTCGTCGCCACCGCGGTTGTCGTCGCGGGCACCGTATGGTTCGGCGTCGGCGGCCCGGTGGGCGCCTGGGTGGAGACCGGTGTGCGTGCGGTCACCGGGGGAGCGAGCGCGGTACTTCCACTGGTCGCCATCGGCATCGCGATCACCTTGATGAGAACCGAGCCGTTCCCCGAGATCCGGCCGCGATTGATCCTCGGTTCGCTGCTGGTCGCCCTGCCGGCACTCGGCCTGTGGCACATCGCCTCCGGCTCCCCGACCGATGCCCCGGGCCGCTCCGCAGGTGCGGGATTCGTGGGTGCCGCCGTGGGCGGGCCGCTGACTGCGGGCCTGACCGTGTGGTTGTCCGTCCCGCTCATGTTGCTCGCCGCGGGATTCGGCATCCTCCTGCTCACGGGAACCACTGTGCGCGAATTACCGGAGTTGTTCCGCGACTACTTCGGTCTCCACTACCGCGCCGACGACGAATACGGGGACTACGACTACGACCCGGCGCACGACGGTGCCGACGAGCACGACGACGGTGCTCCGTTCGATGCCGGTGGATACGCAGAACCGACGTCGCGTTCGAAGCGCCGGCGCACACCCGTCGAGAACTATCCGACCGACGAGTTCGACGGTGACGCCCGCACCGAGGTGCTACCGCTGTGGGAGGAGAAGGCGGACGAGGTCCCCGTCGCCGAACCCGAGGTCGTCGAACCCGAACCCGTGAAGCCGCGGGCTCGCGCGAAGGCGAAGCCGGCGCCGGCCGCCCCGGAACTCGCCGTCGAGAAGCCGGCCCCGGAGGCGCTCGAGCCGATGGTGCCCGACAGGGTCGTCGACGGCGACTACAAACTGCCGTCGCTCGGGCTGCTGGTCCAGGGCGACCCGCCCAAGAAGCGCTCCGCCGCCAACGACGAGATGATCGAGTCGATCACCGAGGTCCTCGAACAGTTCAAGATCGATGCGGCGGTGACCGGGTTCACCCGCGGCCCGACAGTGACGCGCTACGAGGTCGAGCTGGGTCCCGGAGTCAAGGTCGAGAAGATCACCGCCCTGGCCCGGAATATCGCCTATGCCGTTGCCACGGACAATGTACGGCTGCTCGCTCCCATCCCCGGCAAGTCCGCGGTCGGTATCGAGGTTCCCAACTCGGACAGGGAACTCGTCCGGCTCTCGGATGTCCTGGCTGCGCCCTCGACACGCAAGGATCACCACCCGCTCGTCATCGGTCTCGGGAAGGACATCGAGGGCGACTTCGTCTCGGCGAACCTGGCGAAGATGCCTCATCTGCTGGTTGCCGGTTCCACGGGCTCGGGCAAGTCGAGTTTCGTCAACTCGATGTTGGTGTCGTTGCTGATTCGCGCGACCCCTGAGGAAGTGCGGATGATTCTGATCGACCCGAAGATGGTCGAACTCACCCCCTACGAGGGCATCCCGCACCTGATCACGCCGATCATCACACAGCCGAAGAAGGCGGCGGCGGCTCTGGCGTGGCTCGTGGAGGAGATGGAACAGCGCTACCAGGACATGCAGGCCAACCGGGTGCGGCACATCGACGATTTCAATTCGAAGGTGAAGTCGGGAGAGATCACCGCGCCGCTGGGCAGCGAACGTGTCTACCGCCCGTACCCGTACATCCTCGCGATCGTCGACGAGCTCGCCGACCTGATGATGACCGCGCCGCGCGACGTCGAGGATGCCATCGTCCGGATCACGCAGAAGGCGCGTGCCGCGGGTATCCACCTCGTGCTCGCCACCCAGCGGCCATCCGTCGACGTGGTCACGGGCCTGATCAAGACCAATGTTCCGTCGAGGTTGGCGTTCGCGACGAGTTCGCTGACCGATTCGCGCGTCATCCTGGATCAGCCGGGCGCCGAGAAGCTGATCGGTATGGGCGACGGGCTGTTTCTGCCGATGGGTGCCGGCAGGCCGCTGCGCATGCAGGGCGCCTTCATCACCGACGAGGAGATCTCGGCGGTCGTCGACTTCGCCAAGAACCAGGCCGAGCCCGAGTACACCGAGGGTGTCACCGCCCCGAAGGCAGGAGAGAAGAAGGACGTCGATCCCGACATCGGCGACGATCTCGACCTCTTCCTGCAGGCGGTGGAGCTGGTGGTGTCCAGTCAGTTCGGTTCGACGTCGATGCTGCAGCGGAAACTGCGGGTCGGCTTCGCGAAGGCCGGGCGGTTGATGGATCTGATGGAAACCCGCGAAGTGGTCGGGCCGAGCGAAGGCAGCAAGGCGCGGGACGTGCTCGTGAAGCCGGAAGAGCTGGACGGACTGCTGTACTCGATCCGCGGCGGCGGTCCCGCCGAGTCCGAATCGGTCGATTCCTGATGCGTGTGGCAGAATCGGGGCAGCTGTGGAGGGGAGTATCCCCTGATTTGCGGCAGTCCCGTCAACACGTACGGCACCATTGCCGTTCCGGGCTGTCGGTCCGGAACAGGTTCCGGACGGGAGAGACCTCCGGCAGGTTGGTATACCTACCGGAAGGTTGAAGTGCCCATGCACGTCACATTGACGACCTGGTTGATCACCATAGCCGTCATCGCCGCACTGTTCGTGTTCGATTTCTTCGCGCACGTCCGCAAACCCCACGCGCCGAGCCTGCGGGAATCAGGATTCTGGTCGGCGGTATTCATCGGTATCGCCCTCGTGTTCGGCGCTGTCGTCTTCGCGGTCTGGGGCCCGACCTACGGTGGCGAATACTTCGCCGGATACATCACCGAGAAGGCCTTGTCCGTCGACAACCTGTTCGTCTTCGTGATCATCATGGCGACCTTCGCGGTGCCCAGGGAGTACCAGCAGAAGGTACTCACGATCGGCATCGTGCTCGCATTGATGATGCGCGGCGCGTTCATCGCTGTGGGTGCGGCCGCCATCAACGCCTACAGCTGGGTGTTCTACCTCTTCGGGTTCTTCCTCCTCTACACCGCGATCAAGCTGGTCCGCGACCACGGTGAGACCACCGAGCACGTCTCGGACAACAAGATGGTGCTCCTCGCCCGGAAATTCCTCCCCGTTCACGACGAGTACGACGGCGACAAGCTCGTAACGCGTATCGACGGCCGGAAGATGGTCACGCCGATGCTGCTCGCGCTCGTGGCCATCGGCTTCACCGACATCCTCTTCGCGCTCGATTCCATCCCCGCGATCTACGGCCTCACCGAAGAGCCCTACCTGGTGTTCACCGCCAACGCTTTCGCCCTGATGGGTCTACGTCAGCTGTTCTTCCTGATCGGTGGCCTGCTCGAACGGCTCATCTACCTCTCGTACGGCTTGTCGATCATCCTGGCGTTCATCGGCGTCAAGCTCGTACTTCATGCACTGCACGAGAACACACTCGGCTTCATCAACGGCGGCGAGCATGTGGCGGTCCCCGAGATCTCCACGAGCATGTCGCTGATCGTGATCGTGGGAGTCCTCGCCGTCACGACCATCGCGAGCCTGCTCGCCTCGGGTCGCAACAAGGACACCGTCAGTCGTTGAACACGCCCATCACCGGCAGCCAGCCGGTGATGCGCACCGCGTCGATGAGGTCGGCCTGCGCAAAGGGATCCTGTGCCATCAGCTCCCGCGCGGCCGCCTCGTCGGCGACATCGATCACGATCAGAGCGCCGGTGCCGTCGGTCCACGGACCGGTCGCCAGTACCGTGCCGTCCGCGACCAGACCGCTCAACCAGCCACGATGGTCGGGGCGACGCTCGTCGCGGGCCCCGGCGGTCTTGTCGGAGTATGTGTATTCGACGGCAAACAGCGCCATTTTCCCTCACTCGTGACTGGTCGGGTCGAGCCGCTCACAGAGTGAGCAACATGCGGGTGTTGCCGAGCGTGTTGGGTTTGACGTAGCTCAGATCGAGGAACTCGGCGACGCCCGTATCGTACGACCGGCACATCTCGGTATAGACCTCGGAGGTGACCGGGGTGCCGTCGATCTCGGTGAAACCGTGTCGGGCGAAGAAATCGACCTCGAACGTCAATACGAACAGACGTTCGAGTTCGAGCTCGCGGGCCACGCCGATCAGCTTCGAGACCATCAGATGTCCGGCGCCACGGCCCTTGACCCGCGGATCGACAGCGACGGTTCGCACTTCACCGAGATCCGACCACAGCACATGCAGAGCACCGCAGCCCACGACGAGGTCGCCGAGTTCGGCGATCCAGAACTCCTGTACAGACTCGTAAAGGGTGACGAGATTCTTCTCCAGGAGGATGCGGCCGGCGTAGATATCGATGAGCCGCTTGATCTCCGGAACGTCGGAGGTTCGGGCGCGTCGCACGACTATCCGATCGTTCGGGTCCTGGTCCGTCGCCGGTGAAGTCATGCGGTGAACATTAGCGCGTGAATCTACCGATATTGTGGGGCCCATGAGCACGCCCCGCCAGCATGTCGCCGCATCGGGCGGGAGCGGCGCCGCCCCGGGACCGAACGCCGGTGCCGCACACGATCCGGTGCCGTTGTGGAACATCGCGAACATCCTCACGATGGTGCGTATCGCGCTCGTTCCGGTGTTCCTGGTCCTGTTGTTCGTCGACGACGGGCACGACTCCGCGTGGCGCATCGCAGCGACCGCAGTGTTTGCTGTCGCGGCGATCACCGATCGCATCGACGGTCAGCTCGCACGCCGGTACGGTCTGGTCACCGACTTCGGGAAACTCGCCGATCCGATCGCGGACAAGGCGCTGATCGGTGCGGCGCTGGTCGGGCTGTCGCTGCTCGGCGACCTGTCGTGGTGGGTCACGGGCATCATCGCCGCCCGTGAACTCGGCATCACTGCGCTCCGGTTCGCCGTCCTGCGACACGCCGTCATCCCGGCCAGCCGCGGCGGCAAGGCCAAGACGTTCGTGCAGACCCTCGCGATCGGTGTCTATCTGCTTCCGCTGCCCGACGGAGCGACGCCGATCGCTGCGACGCTGATGTGGCTGGCGGTCGCGCTCACCGTGGTTACCGGACTCGACTATGTGGTGCAGGCCGTGCGGCTCCGGGCCGGGGTGCGTCGCGCCGAACACGAACACGAACGGGACGAACCGGAGAACGAGGATCGGCCGGCGTGAGCGGTCCCGATCCTCTCGTGGCAGCAACTCGCGCCGCGGACCTCGTTGCCGTGCTCACGGCACGGCAGGAGACCGTCGCCACCGCAGAGTCGTTGACCGCCGGGCTGCTCGCCGCGACGATCGCGGGCGTTCCCGGGGCGAGCCTCGTCCTTCGGGGTGGACTGGTGGTCTATGCCACCGATTTGAAAGCGTCGCTGGCGGACGTCGACGTGCGCGCACTCGAGCGCGACGGCCCGGTGGCCGAGTCCACAGCCGCGGCCCTCGCGCTGGGCGCGGTACGGCGTTGCGGCGCCACGTGGGGGATCGGATTGACCGGGGTCGCCGGGCCGGACGAACAGGACGGTCATCGCCCCGGCACGCTGTTCCTCGGAATCAGCGGGCCGTCCGGCACGGTCGTGGCGCGTCCCCACGTGACCGGCAATCGGTGGCAGATCCGGCTCGGCGCGGCAGCTGCCGCCGTGTCGGGGCTACTCGCCCGACTGGAATCACCGTCGGCGTTGTAATGTCTGTGCACTGCGGTATCGAAGTCCGAAGCGATACGCGGGAACCTCGCAGCGTCGTCGCACGTTGTCGGGGTGAAGGCACGACGGACGAAGGAGGACGCGATGGCGCTGTTGTTGCGTGAGGCACTCGGTGACAGCCTTCGGCGCACCCGTGTTTCGCAGAGCCGAACGCTGCGCGAGGTTTCCAGCAGCGCCCGGGTCAGCCTCGGCTACCTCTCCGAGATCGAACGGGGCCGCAAGGAAGCATCCAGCGAGCTGCTGGCCGCGATCTGTGATGCACTCGACGTTCCCCTGTCCGACGTGCTGTCCGACGTCAGTGTGTCGTTGGCCGACACCGCACCACGGCGTAACGGCGCGGACACTGCGGGATCGGACATGGTGACGGCAGACGCACCCGGATTGCCCAGGACACCCGCGTGGTGATTCCGGCACCGGCAGCGAGGGAGCTCGCCGCCGCCTAACATGGACCTCGGACGCGTCGGCCATGCCGGATGCGGACGAAAGCGACAAGCGTGGGTCACCGTTCCGGGGGGTGACTCGGGCTCGGCAGGTAGGACCGGCCGGGTGGAGGCTGACAAGCACGGCGGTCCGGAACCGGTGCGCGAGGGCCGCGCATCGGGTCGCGTTCGGCGCGGCGTACCAGATGGAGGCGGGATCACACCCATGGCTAATCCGTTCGTCAAGGGTTGGAAGTACCTCATGGCGCTTTTCAACTCCAAGATCGATGAGAAGGCCGATCCGAAGGTCCAGATTCAGCAGGCGATCGAGGACGCCCAGCGTCAGCACCAGGCTCTTTCGCAGCAGGCCGCGTCCGTCATCGGAAACCAGAGGCAGCTCGAGATGAAGCTCAACCGCCAGCTGGACGAGATCGAGAAGCTCAACTCGAGTGCACGACAGGCCGTCATGATGGCCGATCAGGCCAGCGCTGCAGGCGACACCGAGAAAGCCATCCAGTACACCAACGCCGCCGAAGCCTTCGCCGCACAGTTGGTCACGGCGGAGCAGTCGGTCGAAGACCTCAAGGTTCTGCACGACCAGTCGCTGCAAGCGGCTGCCCAGGCGAAGAAGGCCGTCGAGCAGAACGCGATGGCTCTGCAGCAGAAGGTCGCCGAGCGCACCAAGCTGCTCAGCCAGCTCGAGCAGGCGAAGATGCAGGAGCGGGTCAGCGAGTCGCTTCGATCGATGGATTCGACGCTGTCGGCGCCCGGCACCACGCCGAGCCTCGATGCGGTGCGCGACAAGATCGAACGGCGCTACGCGACCGCGCTCGGCTCTGCCGAACTGGCACAGAATTCGGTGCAGGGCCGGATGATGGAGGTGCAGCAGGCCACCGTGCAGATGGCCGGCCACAGCCGACTCGAGCAGATCCGCGCATCGATGAAGGGTGAAGCGCTTCCCGGAGGCGCCGCGGCGAATCCGGCGGTCAACACGAGCAAGGAGCCTCCGAGCGCAGCGGGCAGTGCCGGCACCCAGTGATCGGGCTCGCATCGGGGTGCGCCCCCATCGGACGACACACCGCAGGAAACGGCCGGGCCGGGGATACTCCCGGCTCGGCCGTTGCCGCCTTCAGAGACGCCACCGGAGCCGCCGTGGAGGCTGCCCGGCGCTGGCGCGAACCGGCAAACAAGCTGCGGCGGAAGAAGCGTCGTGCACAGCGGCGCACCCGCATCTTCGGTGCTGCCACCGGAACCTGGGGTGTCGGCACCGCGACACTGCTCGCCGCGTCCGCACCGGATTGGACCGTCGTGGCGAGCGGCGGCGCTGCCGCGGTGTGCGCAGTCCCGGCGGTCATGGCGTTCCGGACGTTTCGCCGGCTCGACGCGGTTCCGCTGCCCCCACCGACCCCCGGCAGGCGGGCCTTGCCGCCGGTCGCGTCGGTGGCGCGTCCACCGATGGAACGCCTCGCCCGCAACGAGCAGAGCCTGGCACGGCTGCTGACCGTGATCGCCCGCTCGGGAACCGTCGCACCGGACGATCTCGACGAGATCGGGGAAGCGGCACGGGCCGCGTGCACCGCACTCGAAGGTGTGGTGCAGGACGTGGTGGCCCTCGAATCGGCCGCCTACGGCAGCGTCGCCGCCGGTGCTCAACTCGGTCCCGCCATCGCTGCGGCCGGTGAGCGCCTCGAATCGGGAGTCGACCAGTTCGAAGAACTCGTCGCCGCCGCCGCGAAACTCGCCGCGGCGCCGGAGGGCAACAGGTCCCTTGCGTTGCTCGAGCAGCATCGCGCCGAACTGATCACGACGTCGGACAGGTTGGAGAGCTGGGCGCAGTCCTGGCGTGAAGTCGCTCGGATCGAGGAACGCTACCAGCATTGAGGCGGCCGATCTCCGTGGCCCGGCGGTCCGTGGCTCAGTCGTCGACGCCGCGCGCGGCCAGCGCCTCACCCATCGCCTCGGCGGTCATCAGCGCCCCCACCACCACCGGGACCACCAGCGCACGCAACGAGAAACCGAGTCCGCGAGCCTTGCGGGCGTCGGTCACCCTGGTCACGATTTCGCCGAGCAGCGGGATACAGCGAATCGTCATCACGAGCACCAGACCGACCCGATCCGGATCTACGCCCACCCGGCGCAGTGGCCGCGCTGCGGTCACGATCGCATCGAGCATGTCCGTGGTCCGCGTCGTCAAGGTGACCAGCGCGGCGAGTGAGACCGCCAGCAACAACGTTCCGCAGATCACGAGTGCACGCTGCCATCCCGCGACCAGCCACTGGAACGCGCCGACGAAGGCCAACATCCACAGCAGCGGCCGCAGCTGAACGAACGCGAGCCGAACAGGGATCCGTGCCACACCGTACGCGGCGACGACTACGGCCCCGACCGGAAGCAACTGCCAGGGCTGACGAATCCACAGCGTGAGTGCCACGATCGAGACGGCCGCGGCGAGCAGTTTGGAACCCGCGGCCGCGCGGTGCAGCGGCGACGTTCCGGGATGGTAGAGGCCGAACGTCGTCATCCGATCAGGTCCCGGTAGAAGGTGATCGCGGGGCCGGGGGCGTCGTCGGCGACGATGCGACCCGAATCGACGACGAGCACCCGATCGAAATCGGTGAGCAGTTCGAGATTGTGGGTGACCACCACCAGTTGCTGTTCCATCGCCGCGAACGTGCGGGAAATCAGTTTGGTATTGCGCAGATCCAGCAGGGTCGTGGGCTCGTCCGCGACGAGCACCCGAGGATCGGTGACCATGATGGCCGCGAGCGCCAGCAGCTGTTTCTGTCCGCCGGAGAGCAGGTGACTGGGGTGGTCGTGGTGACCGGCGAGCCCGAACTCCGCGAGCATCTGCCGCACACGCTCGGCGCGCTCGGTCTTGCCGAGCCCGCTGCGCCGCAGCGAGAACGCGACGTCCTCCGCGACCGTGGGCATGACGATCTGGTGGTCGGGATCGGTGAAGACGAATCCCACCCGCCGACGCACCTCCCGGCCTTTGCGGGACGTGTCGTATCCGTCGACGGTCACCGTGCCGGATGTGGGCACGACGAGACCGTTGATCATCCGGGCCAGCGTGGACTTCCCGCTGCCGTTGGCACCGACGATGCCGATCCGCTTCTCGGTGAGGGTCACGTCGACGGAGTCGAGGACGGTCCGCTCGCCGTATGCGTGACGGACCTGCCTGAAGCGGATCTCGCTCATCGGACGGACCGGCGCATCAGTGTGCGGGGTCTGCGGTGGCCCGGGAAGGCCCGGCCGAGGCGAGCAGTGCGGGATATGCCCGATGCACCTGCGCCGCAACCGCCGCTGCCACCACTGCCTTGAGAAGATCGCCGGGCAGGAACGTGACGTTCGCGGCGACCGCCGCCCATACCGTCAAATCGGTGCGCAGCACCATGCCCGCGATGCCGAACAGATACAGCACCACGATGCCACCCAGAACGTTGGCCGCGACTCCCGGGAGAATCCGGTACCGCGGCAGCATTCGTGCCGACAGCCAGCCGATGACCGCGACCGCAGGGAGCCAGCCGAGCAGGAAACCCACCGTCGGGCCGGCCAGCGAGGTCAAGGTGGTGCGCCCACCGGCGAGAACCGGAAGCGCGAGGCCCAGAACGATCACCGTCGCAACCGACAGCACGCCCTTGCGCACTCCGAGGAGTGCACCGGCGAGCATCACGCCGAGTGTTTGGAGAGTGATCGGGACCCCCGACGAGCCGATGCTGATCTGGCCGGGCAGACCCAGGGCGATGATCAGGGCGGCGAACACGGCGATCTGGGCCAGGTCGCGTGCGGGAGTGCGACGGTTCGAGGACACGTTTTTCAGCCTTCTGACAAGGGGAGCGAACCTGTTGAGCGTAGGCGGCGGGGACGTGCTGCGCGTCGCCACCCCTGCGCCGAGTGAACCCCGAGAGGGGGCACGGACGGCTGCGGGTATACCCCCATCTTTCCCTGAAATGCGCTGTGAACTGGTGTTTTCTCGATCCTGCCATGTCAGGATCGACGCTGTAGCACAGAAACCGTGCCCCACGGCACGAGGCGGGAGAACACAATGTTCTGGAAGATCGTAGGAATGGTGGCGCTGGTGTGGGTTGCACTGGCCGTGATCGGCGCCCTGTTCGATCACCTGTTCGGCATCCTGGTGTTGAGCGCGGTGATCTTCGGCGGCTACCTGCTGTACAAAGCGATCGCGGGTAGCGACAAGCACGACGACATCACTCGTATCTGAGGCGGGCAGGCGGTGCTCTGCGACGAGCGCTCGGCAACTCCCTGTCACGAGCCGGAGTTCGCGCCATAGTGGACGACATGGAACCGGTACCGGAGAACTGGCAGCGCGGCATCGTCATCGTCGCCCATCCCGACGACATCGAGTACGGGGCGGCAGCGGCGATTGCCCGCTGGACGGGGCAGGGCAAGGACATACGGTATGTCCTTGCCACGAGCGGCGAGGCCGGCATCGCCGGACTCCCGCCGGCCGAGTGTGCGCCGTTGCGCGAGGCCGAGGAGCGCGAATCCGCGCGCATCGTCGGCGTCGAAGCGGTCGAGTTTCTCGGTCATCCGGACGGGCGCCTGGTCGCAGGGCCGGAGCTGCGTCGTGATCTTGCCGCGGCGATCCGGCGGCACCGGCCCGAGATGGTGGTGACCGGGCATTTCGGTCTCACGTGGTTCCCCGGCGTCCTGAACAGCGCCGACCATCGCGCACTCGGCCTCAGCGTGCTCGATGCGGTCGCGGATGCCGCCGACGAATGGATATTCCCGGATCTCGGGGAGCAGGGTCTCGCCCCTTGGCCGGGCGTGCGATGGGTGGCGGTGAACACCACCATGCCTACCCACGCGGTCGACATCACCGACACCGTCGAGGTGGCCGTCGACTCCCTCGCCGCGCACCGCCGGTACCTCGAGGCGTTGAGCGACGTCCCCGTCGCGCAGCAGGCGCGCAATCAGGTGGAGCTGACGTCGGCGGCTCTGCCCGGGTTCCCGGCCGAGCGCGCGGCGGGATTCGAGCTGTATACCTTCGGGGTGTAGCCCCGGCCGTCGGGACTGTCGATGCCCGCATCGCGGCGCGGCTGTGGCAGGCTGAGCCGATGCGGGTGGCAGTGGTTGCGGGACCGGATGCCGGACATGCGATCCCGGCGATCGCGCTGTGCCGGCTGTTCGCCGATGCCGGGCACGAGGCCGTTCTGTTCACCGGAAAACGTTGGCTCGGTGCCGACGTCCCGGGCGTGACCGTCGCCGAACTGAAGGGGCTGACTCCTCGGCGCGACGACGACGACACCGACGCGGGAGCGAAGATCCATGCGCGGGCCGCGTATATCGCCACCGAGATGCTGCCGGATCTCAGTGCCCTGCTACCGGATCTCGTGGTCTCCGATGTGCTGACCGCCGGTGGTGGCATGGCGGCCGAACGTCTGGGGATTCCGTGGGTCGAACTTTCACCTCATCCGCTGTATCGACCGTCGAAGGGACTGCCGCCCATCGGCAGCGGCCTCGCTGTCGGTGCCGGGTTGCGCGGACGTGCTCGTGACGCCGTGCTGCGCTCACTGACCGCGCGGTCGTTGCGGCAGGGGGACCGCGAGCGCGCGGCGGCCCGCGCCGGTATCGGTTTGCCCGAGCACGACCCGGGTCCGGTGGCGCGGCTCGTCGCGACCCTGCCGGCTCTGGAGGTGCCCCGGCCGGACTGGCCGGAGGAGGCGCATGTCGTCGGTCCGCTGTTGTGGGAGCCCACCGAGGTGGTGCTCACGCCCCCGGCCGGGGACGGTCCGTTGGTGATGGTGGCTCCCTCGACCGCGGCAACAGGGGTGCTCGGGATGGTCGAGGCCGTGTGTGCGGGACTGGACGGTGCCGGCATGCGAGTAGCGGCGACCATGCTCGACCCGCCGCAGCACACGTTGCCGGACTGGGCGGTGGCCGGGCGGGGGCGGCAGGATCTGCTGTTGCGTGAGGCCGACGTCGTGGTGTGTGGAGGTGGCCACGGGATGCTCGCCAAGGCGTTACGCGCCGGTGTGCCGACCGTGGTCGTACCGGGCGCGGGGGATCAGTGGGAGCTCGCGAATCGGGCAGCGCGCCAGGGGAGCGCCGTGGTGGTCCGCCCAATGGATCCGGGCGCGGTGCGCGCGGCGGTGGAGACGGTTCTGACCCGGCCCGGTTTCGGCGCCGCGGCGCGGCGGGCCGCAGCCACAGCGGAGCAGGTGGCAGACCCGGTGGAGATCTGCGTGGCGGCGACGCGCTGAGCGACCGGCGGAAGCGGACTGCTGTGAGGTCCACTACCGTGGGCGGAGTGCGATTGACGGAATTCCACGAGCTCGTCCGAAACGAATTCGGCCAGATGCGCGGCGATGCGCTGCTTCACGATCATGTGCTGCTCGACCTGGATGGACGCACCGCTGCACAGGCGATCGAAGCAGGTCAGGAGCCTCGTGAGGTGTGGAGGGCATTGTGCGTGGAGTTCGACGTCCCGCCGGTTCGCCGCTGACCACGCCGTTCGAGTCGGTCGACGAACGCGACGTTCGAACAATTGTTCCCCTATGCTGAGGTGATCGGACCGTGGCGGAGGTCGTCTGCTGGTGGCGGATTCGCCCACGCATCCGGCTGTTGTGCCCTCGCGGCAGCGAACTTGTCGGTACCGGGTTCTAACGTCGTCGGCAAGCAGGACGAGACTCGATTAAGGGGACCATGATGGCAGCACAGGCACACGATCGTGAGAAGGCGCTCGAGCTCGCCCTCGCGCAGATCGACAAGAATTTCGGCAAGGGTTCCGTGATGCGGCTGGGGGAAGAATCCCACGTGCCGATCGCGGTGATCCCGACGGGCTCGATCGCACTGGACGTCGCTCTCGGGATCGGTGGTCTTCCGCGTGGCCGTGTCGTGGAGATCTACGGTCCGGAATCGTCGGGTAAGACGACGGTCGCGCTGCACGCGGTCGCCAACGCTCAGG
This sequence comes from Rhodococcus chondri, assembly GCF_036327435.1. Taxonomy (NCBI): domain Bacteria; kingdom Bacillati; phylum Actinomycetota; class Actinomycetes; order Mycobacteriales; family Nocardiaceae; genus Rhodococcus; species Rhodococcus chondri. The sequence goes on from NZ_JAUZMZ010000008.1 coordinate 44,699, forward strand.
CCCAAGGCGGTATCGCAGCGTTCATCGACGCCGAGCACGCGCTCGATCCCGAGTATGCGCGCAAGCTCGGCGTCGACACCGACGCGTTGCTGGTATCGCAGCCGGACACCGGCGAGCAGGCACTCGAGATCGCCGACATGCTGGTCCGCTCCGGAGCCCTCGACATCCTCGTGATCGACTCGGTGGCGGCATTGGTGCCGCGCGCCGAGATCGAGGGCGAGATGGGCGACAGCCACGTCGGTCTGCAGGCCCGGCTGATGAGCCAGGCTCTGCGCAAGATGACCGGCGCACTCAGCAATTCGGGCACCACCGCGATCTTCATCAACCAGCTGCGCGAGAAGATCGGCGTGATGTTCGGATCACCCGAAACCACAACGGGTGGTAAGGCATTGAAGTTCTACGCCTCGGTTCGACTGGATGTGCGGCGCATCGAGACGCTCAAGGACGGCGGCGACGCCGTGGGTAACCGCACCCGCGTCAAGGTCGTCAAGAACAAGGTCTCGCCGCCGTTCAAGCAGGCCGAATTCGACATTCTCTACGGTCAGGGCATCAGCAAGGAAGGATCGCTGATCGACATGGGTGTCGAACAGGGCATCGTCCGTAAGTCGGGGTCCTGGTACACGTACGAGGGCGATCAGCTCGGCCAGGGCAAGGAGAACGCCCGCAAATTCCTGCTCGAGAACACCGACATCCGCGACGAGATCGAAAAGAAGATCAAGGAGAAGCTGGGTATCGGTGCGGTGATCACCGACCCTGCGGCGGAAGACGCGCCGGCCGACTTCTGAGTCGACAGCGAGAACGAAGGTAAGGGCGCGGACGTGGTCCGCGCCCTTACCTGTCGAAAATTCCGGGACCGGCGGTTCGTCGGTGGCCTCGTCTAGTCTCCGCGTTATGGACCAGACCAGCGGCAACCCCGACCGCCCCGACGACCGGGCCGGTTCCTCGCGGAGGCGGAAGGGCAGGCAGACAGAGCCGCAGGCCGGCGGCGGCACGGAAGCCCAAGCGAAGGACGTGTGCCTCCGGTTGCTGACCGACCGCGCCCGCAGTCGCGCCGAACTGGCGGCCAAACTCGAGCAGAAGGGGTTTGCCGAAGACGTTGCGGGACGCGCCCTGGATCGGCTCACCGAGGTCGGGCTGATCGACGACGCCGACTTCGCGCAGCAGTGGGCGCAGTCGCGGCACCTGCACTCCGGGAGGGGCAAACGCGCAATCGCGCAGGAGCTGCGCCGCAAGGGCATCGACCCGGACGATGCCGCCGCAGCGCTCGACGGGATCGACAGTGCCGCCGAACGCGACCGCGCCGCCGATCTGGTCCGCAGAAAGCTGCGCACCCAGCGACCGCTGCCCACCGAGGGCGATCGCCGCGAGATCGCCGCCGAACGCGACAAACTGGTGCGACGGTTGGTCGGCATGCTGGCCCGCCGCGGTTATCCGCAGGGAATGGCTTTCGATGTCGTTCGTGAGGAGTTGGCGGTGTTCGGTGCGGACGCCCCCGATCCGGCGATCGAGTGACCGTCGTCTTTCCTAATCCCGCCGCGTCATGTCCATACCGGGTACCGCCATCACCGGCAGGGTCTGCGGAGCCTCCGGTGTCACCGCGCCCTTCCGTCGCCGGCCCGAGCGCAACCGCTTCTCCAGCCAGGTCGCGAAACGGGTGAGCGCGCTGTTGAGAACGATCATGATCGCTGCCACCACGAGCAGTGCGGGAAGGTAGTTGCCGAAGAACGCACCGAGTTGCTGGCCGGAACGCACCACCTCGACATAGCCGATGAGGTAACCGAGCGCGGAGTCCTTCAGCGCGATCACCATCTGCGACACGATCGCAGGCAGCATCACCGTCACCGCTTGCGGCAGGAGGACCAACCGCATGACCTGGCCCTTGCGCATGCCGATCGCTTTGGCGGCTTCCGTCTGACCGCGGGGCAGGGAATTGATGCCGGCCCGGACGATCTCCGCGATGACCGATCCGTTGTAGAGGGTCAGGCCGGTGATGACCGCCGCGAGGGCCAGATAGCTCGACTGGAATACGCGGTATTCCGCGAACACCTGGTACGCGAAGATCATGAGAATCAGCACCGGGACGGCACGGAACAACTCGACGATGATGCCCGCGACGATCCGAATCGATCGGTGATCGGACAGGCGAGCGATACCGAGTACGGCACCCAGGACCAGTGCCAGCACGATCGACGCAGCCGCGGCGACGAGGGTGCCCACGATGCCCGGTATCAGGTAGGTGGTCCAGCTCGTGGATTCGAGGAACGGCTCCCACTTCTCGGACGTGAGCTGTCCTTTGGAGTCGAGCGCGTCGTATACGAAATAGGCGGCCGCAACGACCACGAGCACGACGAGAACCGAGAACACGTGGTGCAGGGCCCGGGCGCGTGGGCCGGGCGCGTCGTACAGTACCGTTCCGCGCTCGCTCACCGCGCCACCTCGAATCGTTTGCTGAGCCAGCCGAAGAGCAGGCCTGTGGGGAGAGTCAGGATGACGAAGCCGAGCGCGAAGATTCCGCCGATGACGAAGATGGCGGCTTCGTTCTCGATCATCGTCTTCATGAGCAACGACGCCTCCGAGACGCCGATCACCGAGGCGATCGTCGAGTTCTTGGTGAGCGCGATGAGAACCGAGCCGAGCGGCGCGATGACGGCGCGGAATGCCTGCGGCAGGACGATCAGGGTCAGGTTCTGGGCGAAGGTGAGTCCGAGCGAGCGTCCCGCTTCGGATTGCCCGAGGTGGACGGTATTGATGCCCGAGCGCAGCGACTCACACACGAATGCGGCGGTGTACACGCTCAACCCGAGGACAGCCAGCCGGAAGTTGTTGTCCACCAAGAACGTCGGTGAACTCTGCGACGCGAGGCTCACGCCGAGCGTCTGCGACAGCCCGAACAGGCAGAAGATGATGAGGAGAGTCAGGGGCGTATTCCGGAAGATCGTCACGTACGCCGTACCGATCGCGCGGGCGACCGGGATGGGGGAGACGCGCATCCCGGCGAGGATCGTTCCGAGGATGAGCGCGCCGACCGCGGACAGGACGGTGAGCTGAATCGTCGTCCAGAACGCGTCGAGTAACTGGCTGCCGTACTTGCTCAACAGATCCACAGGTCAACTCCGGGATCGAGGGGGCGGGAATCGAGGAGGGCGGTCCGGCCGGTCGAGGCTTTGGGCCACGACCGGCCGGACCGGCGCAGAAAATCGGATATCAGTACCGGTCGACCTGGGGCGCGTCCGGCAGCGGATAACCGGAAGCGCCGACGGTCTCCTGGAACGCGGCCTCCCATGCCCCGCTCGACACCATCTGTTCGATCGCATCGTTGATCCGGTTGCGGGATTCGTCGTCGCCCTTGGCGAGGCCGATGCCGTACCGCTCCTCGGTGAACGGCTCACCGACGACCTTGAAGTCGCCGGGGCTCTGCGCGGCGTAGCCGGCGAGGATGATGTCGTCGGTGGTCACCGCATCGACCGCGCGGTTGCGCAGCGCCTCGACGCACGCGGAGTACGTATCGAACTCCTGCAACTGCACGTCCTGCGCGTAGTTCTCCTTGACGTTCTGGGCGGGCGTCGACCCTGCCACCGAGCACAGTCGCTTGCCGCCGGACAGCGAATCCGGGCCGGTGATCTCGGTTTCGTCGGCCCGCACGAGCAGCGACTGACCGGCGACGAAGTAGGGCCCCGCGAAGTCGACCTTTTCCTTGCGGCTGTCGGTGATCGAGTACGTCGCGACGATGTAGTCGACTTCGCCGTTCTGGATGAGGGTTTCGCGTTGCGGCGACGGGGCTTCCTTGAACTCGATGTTCTCCGCCGGAACTCCGAGCTGTTGGGCGACGTACTTGGCAACCTCGACGTCGAATCCGCTGAAGCTGCCGTCCGGGTTGCGAAGTCCGAGACCCGGCTGGTCGAACTTGATGCCGACGGTCAGCGAACCGTTCTCGGCGGAGGTCGACACGCTGCGGGTTTCGTCGCCACCGCACGCCGTGGCGGCCAGGGCTACGGCGATCGTGCCGATGCCCAGGCGGATCGAACGGGACAGTTTCATCGTGTACCTCCGGTTGTGGGATTCGATCGAGAATGGCCTGCGGCGCCGGTACCGGCACCGTAGTGGGACTGTGCGGCGCGGCCGGCGGCCGCTCAGTGACTGAGGATCTTGCCGAGGAAGTCTTTGGCGCGTTCGGATTCGGGCGCGGTGAAGAAGGTATCCGGATCGGTGTCTTCGACGATGAGACCGTCGGCCATGAACAGCACCCGGTCGCCGGCCTTGCGGGCGAAGCCCATTTCGTGGGTTACCACGATCATGGTCATGCCTTCCTTGGCGAGGGACGTCATCACGTCCAGCACCTCCTGCACCATCTCCGGGTCCAGCGCGGAGGTCGGCTCGTCGAACAACATCACTTTCGGGTTCATTGCCAGCGCCCGCGCGATCGCGACCCGTTGCTGCTGGCCACCGGAGAGCTGCGCGGGATACTTGTCGGCCTGGTTCGCGATACCCACCCGGTCGAGCAGCCGATAGGCCTTTTCGCGGGCGGCTTCCTTCTTGGCCTTGCGCACCTTGACCGGGCCGAGCATGACGTTCTCGAGGATGGTCTTGTGGGCGAAAAGGTTGAAGGACTGGAACACCATGCCGACGTCGGCGCGCAACGCGGCGAGAGCTTTGCCCTCGGCGGGCAGGAGTGTTCCGTCGACCCGAATTTCCCCCGAATCGATCGGTTCGAGGCGGTTGATCGTGCGGCACAGCGTGGATTTTCCGGAGCCGGACGGACCCACCACGATAACCACCTGGCCGCGGGGCACCTCGATGTCGATGTTCTGCAGCACGTGGAGGGCACCGAAGTGCTTGTTCACATTCGACATCGAGATCATCGACGAGGCGCCTGCTCCCTCGGAGGGCTTCTCCAACCCGGCTGTCGCTGGTGTCATGATCAGAACCATATGTGGTGTCGGCCGCTATACTCCGCATTTCAGAACCCGAACTGCGGGTCCGGAGCGAAATTTTTACCCCGCCGGTCCACCCGGGGCCGTCCGGCAGTCCCGCCGGTCACCGCCGATCCGGCAGTTCCGCGCGGTGAGCTACCCTGAGACGTGTCAATGATCGACGAAGCCTCCTCCCGCGCAGACGTCCGGACCTACGAGGTCCGCACCTACGGCTGCCAGATGAACGTCCACGATTCGGAGCGTCTTTCCGGATTGCTCGAGGACGCCGGGTTCACTCGCGCCGCCCCGGGGGATTCACCCGACCTGGTGGTTTTCAATACGTGCGCGGTGCGTGAGAACGCCGACAACAAGCTCTACGGCAACCTGAGTCACCTGCGCCCGGTCAAGGACGAACACCCCGACATGCAGATCGCGGTCGGAGGCTGCCTCGCTCAGAAGGATCGCGACACGGTCGTGAAGAAGGCGCCCTGGGTCGATGTGGTCTTCGGCACCCACAACATCGGAAACCTTCCGGCGCTCCTCGAACGTGCCAGGCACAACCGCCGCGCCGAGGTCGAGATCCTCGAGTCCCTCGACGCGTTTCCGTCGACCCTGCCCGCCAGGCGCGAATCCGCGTACGCGGGTTGGGTATCGATCTCGGTCGGCTGCAACAACACATGCACGTTCTGCATCGTGCCGGCTCTGCGCGGCAAGGAGGTCGACCGGCGTCCCGGCGACATCCTCTCGGAAGTTCAGGCTCTCGTGGACGAGGGCGTGCTCGAGGTGACCCTGCTCGGGCAGAACGTCAACTCGTACGGACGGTCGTTCGCCGATCCCGACCAGCCCCGCGACCGCGGCGCATTCGCATCGTTGCTGCGCGCGTGCGGCGACATCGACGGCCTCGAACGGGTCCGCTTCACGTCGCCGCACCCGGCCGAGTTCACCGACGACGTCATCGAGGCGATGGCGCAGACACCGAATGTGTGCCCGCAGCTGCACATGCCGCTGCAGTCCGGTAGCGATCGGGTGCTGCGTGCCATGCGTCGCTCGTACCGCAAGGACCGATTCCTCGGCATCATCGAGCGCGTGCGGGCAGCGATGCCGCACGCGGCGATCACCACCGACATCATCGTCGGATTCCCGGGGGAGACCGAGGAGGACTTCCAGCAAACGCTCGACGTAGTCGAGAAGGCCCGGTTCACCAGTGCCTTCACCTTCCAGTATTCGAAGCGGCCGGGTACGCCCGCCGCCGAGATGGACGGACAGCTCCCGAAGGCCGTCGTCCAGGAGCGCTACGAACGACTCATCGCGTTGCAGGAGCGCATCACGCTCGAGGAGAACCGCAAGCTCGTCGGCTCCGAGGTCGAACTGCTGGTCGCCGCGGGCGAGGGGCGTAAGAACTCGGCGACCGCGCGCATGAGCGGCCGGGCCCGCGACGGGCGTCTGGTCCACTTCCGTCCGGAGGGCAACATCGACACGGCGGTGCGTCCGGGCGATGTCATCACCATCGTCGTCAGCGAAGCCGCCCCGCATCACCTGGTCGCCGACACCCCGATCCTCACGCACCGCCGCACCGGCGCGGGCGATCGTTTCGAACAGGGCCGTCTGCCCAGGACACCGCCGATCGGAGTCGGGCTGGGCCTGCCGAAAATTGGTGCGCCCGAACCGCTTCCGACACAGATGGGATGCAACGCATGAGTAGGCCCGATGGCGCCGACGACCCGATGAACGAGGTCCGCGCAGACCTCGAAGCGGCCGAACGCAAGATTGCGAGCGAGATCGATCCGGGCGCACGCGCGATGTTTGTCGCGATCGCCGTTCTGATACTGCTCGTCTCCTTCAGCCTTCCGCACGCCGGAGCCGCCAACGGATGGGATGTTCTGGCCTTCTCTCCCGACGCGACCGCGGAGGAGATCGCGCTGCCGTCGCGGATCTTCGTGTGGCTCGCCGCGGTGTTCGGTGCGCTCGCGTCGATGCTGGCGCTGCTGACCCGCAAATGGACCGTGGCCTGGCTGGCCTTGGCGGGATCGGCCGTCTCGATCGTGTTCGGCATGCTCTCGGTGTGGTCGCGGCAGACGCTTCCCGTGGACTCCGACGCCGCCGGCCCCGGCGTCGGGATCATTCTCGGCTGGATCACGGTGATGGTCCTGACCTTCCACTGGGCCCGGGTGGTGTGGGCCCGCACTTCGGTGCAACTCGCCGCCGAGGAGAAACTGCGGCAGGCCGCTGCCGAGGAGGAACGCAAGGGCTTGTTCGGCGACGGGCGCTGAGTCCCGAGGGATTCGACCGACGGAGCTACCCGTCGCCGCAGCGAACGAGCCCCGCCTCCCCGGAAGGGAAGAGCGGGGCTCGTTCGTTCGGCGCGGGGTGCGTCAGCGCTGGTCGAGGGCGCCTTCCGCGGCCTCGGCCCACTCACGCCACTGCTGTGCCTGCGCGAGTGCCTTCTCTGCTTCCTTGGCGCGGCCGTTCGCCGTCGCCTTCGCTGCCTGTTCTTCGAATTGCTGCACCCGCTCGCGGAACTGCGCCGCCCTGGCAAGAGCCTCGGGATCGGTACGCCGCCATTCCGAATCCGCGGCATCGCGAACGCGCTTCTCGACCGCCCGGAGCCGGCTTTCGAGATCGTGCATCCGGTCACGAGGAACCTTGCCGCATGCCTCCCACTTGTCCTGCAGTTCGCGCAGCTGTGTGCGGGCGGCTTCCAGATCTGCAGACGGGTCGATGGACGCGGCCGCCTCGAGGAGAGCTTCTTTCGCGCGGGCGTTCTCCTCGAACTCCGCGTCACGATCGGCCGCTGCCGCATTACGGGCAGCGAAGAACACGTCCTGTGCGCCCTTGAACCGCTTCCAGAGCTGGTCGTCGGCCTCCCGGGGAGCCCGGCCGGCCGCCTTCCACTCGGCCAACAGATCACGGAACGCGCCGGACGTGGTCCCCCAGTCCGTCGAATCCTGCAAGGCTTCCGCGCGGGCGACGAGCTCTTCCTTGTGGGTCTTGGCCGACGCGCGCTCCCGATCGAGTTCGGCGAAGTGCGCGCCCCGGCGACGGTTGAACGCTTCCCGCGCCTTCGAATACCGGCGCCACAACACATCGTCGACCTTGCGGTCGACACCGCGAATCGTCTTCCACTCGTCGAGGATCTCGCGCAGACGATCGCCCGCGGCTTTCCACTGGGTGGATTCCGCACCGATCGTTTCGGCCTCCGCGGCGAGTGCTTCCTTGCGCGCGGTGTTCTCCGCGCGCTGCTGTTCCTTCTCCTGCTTCGCCGCGACGGCAGCCTTCTCGGACTCCTCGATGATCGCGGTGAGCCGCGCCGCGAGTGCGTCCAGGTCGCCGATCACCGCGGCCGTCGGGAGGGACTCGGCGAGGGCCTGGGCCGCCGCGCGGGTCTTTTTCGCATCTCCGGCGCCCGAACTCAATCGGGCTTCGAGGAGCGCGATTTCGGTGGCGAGGTCGTCGTAGCGCCGGCCGAAGTGCTCGAGACCCTCCGCGGCATTGCCGGCCTGCCAGGAACCGATGCAGCGCTCACCGTCGGCGGTCCTGACCCATGCCGTGCCGTCCTCGTCGACACGCCCGAACAGACTCGGGTCGCTCGCCGGAACCGCCGGAATGTGCGGATGCGTGACGGAGGACACCGGATGCGGTTTCGGGTGGGCGTCGGAATCCTGGGCGTGCGCAGCGGCGGACTCGACACCACCGGGACGCGGACCACCCGGTCGGGGACCACCCGGCCGGGGACCACCGGGCTTGGGGGTCGCGGGGCCGGGGACGGCGCCGGGGCGTCGTTCTGCTGTCCGATCCTGAGCGTTGGGGTCGGTCATCGGTACCTCATCTCTGCCGCGCGGCACGGCTGCCTGGTCGCATCGGTTTACCGCAGGTCGGGTCGCGGGTCGTACGAGACCACGTCCGCCCACTATTGAAACAGGTCGCACGGCTGCGGGGCGCCGGGTCCGGTCGACTACCGTGACGCGTGTGTTGATCGCCGCGGCGTTCGTGCCCTCNCCGCCCCTGCTCGTGCCCGAGCTCAACGGCCTCGCCGCCGCGGAGACCGACGAGTTGCGCAGTGCCGTTCTCGACGTCGGAAGCGAGCTCGCCGAGGCGGCCGAGTGGACGGTGATCGGGGTCGACCGGGCCGCCGCCGTGATACCCGCGACCGCGGTGGGTACCTTCCGGGGCTTCGGTGTCGATACGGTCGTGTCCCTCGGGCCCGGATCATCGGGCGAGCCCGATCCGGCCCTGCCGCTGGCGGCGCTCGTGGCCGCCTGGGTGCGGGAACGGACTGCACCTCGCACCCGCGCCGAGGTGCAGGTCCTGCCGCCCGCCGCCGAGCGGGCCGGATGTGTCGCCCTCGGCGCACAGCTACGCGCCCGTCTCGACGACGGTCCGGTTCCGCGAGCGTTGCTGATCGTCGCAGACGGCGCGGCGACACTCACCGAGAAAGCGCCCGGCGCCTACGATCCCCGGTCCGAAGCAGTCGAATCCGCCCTCGGCGCCGCACTCGCCGCCGGCGACCCGCAGTCGCTCGATGCGCTCGATCCGGTGCTGTGCAGCAAGATCGGGCTCGACGGGCGAGCGGCCTGGCAAGTTCTCGCTGCCGCATTCGGTAAGGCGCCCTCGTCCGCGACCGTCACGTACGCCGCCGCGCCCTACGGAGTCGGCTACCACGTGGGGCTCTGGCGCCCGTGACCACTGGTGGCGAACAGCAAACCGGTCCGCGGCCGATCGCGGTGGTGGGCCCGACCGCGACAGGCAAGTCCGATCTCGGTCTCGATCTCGCCGACACGCTCGGCGGCGAAATCGTCAATATCGACGCCATGCAGCAGTACCGCGGCATGGACATCGGCACCGCCAAGCTTCCGGTCGCCGAGCGCCGGGGGATCCCGCACCACCAACTCGACGTCCTCGACGTCACCGAGACCGCGACGGTCGCGCGTTACCAGCAGGCAGCGGTGTCGGATATCGAGGCGATTCGCGCACGCGGTGCCGTTCCCGTCATCGTCGGCGGTTCGATGATGTACGTGCAGGCACTGCTCGACGAATGGCAGTTTCCCGCGACCGACCCCGGCGTTCGCGCCAAGTGGGAGGGACTGCTCGTGGAGGAAGGACCGGCCGCGGTGCACGAGGCGCTGCGACGCGCCGACCCGGTGGCCGCAGAGACGATCCTGCCCACCGACGGGCGGCGCATGGTGCGTGCGCTCGAGGTCGTCGAGCTCACTGGACGACCCTTCGCGGCGTCCCAGCCGCGCATCGGGACCCCGCGCTGGAACACGCCGATCCTCGGCGTCGACCGCGACACCTCCGAACTCGACGAACGTATCGCCCGGCGCACCGCCCGGATGTTCGAACAAGGGCTCGTCGACGAGGTGCGGGAGCTGATCGGGTGCGGACTGCGTGAGGGGGTGACCGCGCCCCGCGCAATCGGCTACGCGCAGGTGCTCGCGTACCTGGACGGTGAATACGACCTCGACCATGCACGGGAGCGGACGTTCATCGGGACCCGCCGCTACGTGCGGCGGCAACGCTCGTGGTTCCGGCGGGATCCGCGGGTGCACTGGCTCGACGGCGCCGATCCGCAACTCACCGCGGCGGCCCTGCGGGCGGCGGCCACCGACGACTCCTCGATAAGGTGACGGTCATGGAGTTCAGCAAAGGGCACGGCACCGAGAACGATTTCGTGATCCTGCCCGATCCCGACGTCCGGCTGGACCTCGCGCCGGCACGGGTCGCCGCGCTGTGCGATCGGCGACGCGGACTCGGCGCCGACGGGGTGTTGCGTGTCGCTCGGACGGGCGCGCTCCTCGACGCCGGGGTGCTCGAGTCCCTTCCCGACGGCGCAGGCGCCGACGACTGGTTCATGGACTACCGCAACGCCGACGGTTCGATCGCGGAGATGTGCGGCAACGGGGTGCGGGTGTTCGCGCATTACCTCACCTCCCACGGCCTCGAGACCCGGAGCGACTTCGTCGTCGGAAGCCGCGCCGGCGGCAAGCCCGTACAGGTGCACACCAGCGGGCCGGTGTCCGGCGAGGTCACCGTCGACATGGGTGTCGTGCATCAACTCGGTGAATCATCTGCAACGCTCGACGGCCGGGTCTATCCGGGTCTGGGCATCGATGTCGGTAACCCGCACCTGGCATGCGTCGACGCACACTTCACGGGCGCGGCCCTCGCGGCCCTGGACCTGATCTCACCCGGTTTCGATCCCGGGTTCTTCCCGCACGGCGTCAACATCGAATTCCTGACCCCGCTGACCTCGGGCTCCGTCGACATGCGGGTCTACGAGCGCGGGGTGGGGGAGACGCGGTCGTGCGGCACCGGAACCGTGGCTGCCGCGGTCGCGGCGTTGAAGTACGACGGAGTGGACGAGGGCACCGTGCAGGTGCGCATTCCGGGCGGTGCGGTCCAGGTGCGAGTGGAGGCCGGCCGGGCCTGGTTGCGGGGCCCGTCGGTACTGGTGGCGACCGGCACGATCGACGACGACTGGTGGTCGGCACTCGCGTGAGAACGGCCGTGGCGGTATGTCCGGAAAACTCGAATGCATCGATTCGCGCTTCGTGGGATCATGGAACCGTATGACGAACACATCGCGCACTGGCCGCCACATCACACACGCCGCCTCCGAGGCCGAACACGACGGACAGGGAGGCTGGACCGCCGACGATCCCTCGATCGGCGAGATGCAACTCGAAGACCGCAGCGCACTGCGTCGCGTCTCCGGGTTGTCCACCGAACTCGAGGACATCACCGAGGTCGAATACCGTCAGCTGCGCCTCGAACGAGTCGTTCTGGTCGGCGTCTGGACCGGCGGCACGGCTGCGCAGGTGGAGGCGAGCCTCGCCGAGCTCGCAGCCCTCGCCGAAACCGCCGGGTCGGAGGTGCTGGAAGGGCTGGTGCAACGCCGCGACCGCCCGGATGCCTCGACGTACATCGGGTCCGGCAAGGCCGACGAACTCCGCCAGGTGGTTCTGGCGACCGGCGCCGATACCGTGATCTGCGACGGTGAACTCACCCCCGCCCAGCTCACGGCCCTGGAGAAAATCGTCAAGGTCAAGGTCATCGACCGGACCGCGCTGATTCTCGATATCTTCGCCCAGCACGCCACCTCCCGTGAGGGCAAGGCACAGGTCTCGCTCGCGCAGATGGAGTACATGCTTCCGCGGCTGCGTGGCTGGGGCGAGTCGATGTCGCGGCAGGCCGGTGGTCGTGCGGGGAGCAACGGTGGCGTGGGTCTGCGTGGCCCCGGCGAGACCAAGATCGAGACCGACCGGCGGCGGATCCGTGAGCGCATGGCGAAATTGCGTCGCGAGATCAAGGAGATGAAGTCCGCCCGCGACACCAAGCGCACCCGGCGTCTCCGCAGCAACATCCCGTCCGTCGCCATCGTCGGTTACACCAATGCAGGTAAGTCGAGTCTGCTCAACACACTGACCGGCTCCGGGGTGCTGGTGCAGAACGCGTTGTTCGCGACACTGGACCCGACCACCCGTCGCGCGGCGCTGCCCGACGGCCGCGAATACGTCCTGACCGACACGGTCGGGTTCGTGCGGCATCTGCCGACTCAGTTGGTCGAGGCGTTCCGCTCGACGCTCGAAGAGGTCGCCGATGCGGATGTGCTGATGCATGTGGTCGACGGGTCCGATCCGCAACCCACGGAGCAGATCAAGGCCGTGCGCGAGGTGATCACCGACGTGCTGCGTGAATCCGATGCGCCCCCACCGCCCGAATTGATCGTCGTCAACAAGATCGACGCGGCCGATCCGGTGACGCTGACCCAGCTGCGCGGACTCCTGCCCGGCGCGGTCTTCGTCTCGGCACACACCGGAGAAGGCATCGACACGCTGCGCGCGCGGATCGCTGAATTGCTCGAGGATCCGGACGTGGAGGTCAAGGTTCTGCTGCCGTACACGCGCGGCGATCTGCTGGCCCGTGTCCACTCCGACGGTCAGATCCTCGATTCCGCGCATGAGGAGGACGGCACGAGGATCCACGCGCGTGTGCCGGTCGCGCTCGCGTCGGCGTTGGTCGAATACGCGGCATAGTGCGTCCGTTGCGCGCGGCACTGTTCGCCGCGGTGACTCCACTGGTGGCATTACCCCTCGCGTCCGCGCCGGCGTCCGCCGACCGCGCCGAGATCCCGGTCGCCGAGGTGCCGTCGGAGGAACTGTGCACGCCCCCCGATCCCGTGCTCGCCGAGTTGTCGGGACTGACGGTGCTGGGGGAGACGATATATGCCACGCCCGACGCGGGCGCCGACGAATCGGTCGTCGCGCTGAACTCGGATTGTTCTGTGGCACAGCGGTTCACGCCGCCGGTCGACCCGTACGATGTGGAAGATCTGGCAGCCGGACCGGACGGAAGGCTGTGGCTCGGTGACACGGGGGACAACACGCAATCCCGGCCGACGGTGGCCCTGATTTCGCTCGACCCGGCAACAGGCGCGGGCGAACTGTATCGCCTGACCTATCCGGACGGACCCCGCGACGCCGAAACGCTGTTGGTCTCCGCCGACGGCGAGCCGGTGATCATCACCAAGGCCCTGTTCGGTCCGAGCGGTGTGTACCGGCCGGTCCGCGAGCGCGGACTGACCGAACTCGACTCACCCGGCCCCACCCCGCTCGAGAAGGTCGGTGCCCTCGCGCTCGGACCTACCGAGACTCCCGGGGGGCCGCTGCCGGGAGCATCCTCGACCCTGATCACGGGCGGTGCCGTGAGCGCCGACGGAACTGTCGCGGCCGTGCGTACCTACACCGATGTCTACCTGTTCCATGCTCCCGACCGCGACATCGCCGCCGCACTGGCGGAGGGACCCGATCTGCGCATCCCGGTCCCCGACGAACCTCAGGGTGAGGCGGTGGCATTCACTGCGAGCGGTGATCTGCTGACCGCGTCGGAGACCGGAACGCAGACCGGCACGGTGGCGGCAGTGCAACCGCCGATCCGGATCCTGCGTTCGGTGGTGGATCTTTTCGCGGACGAGTCGGTCGCGGCGACACCGGAGGTCTCCACGTCCGCGGTGGTTCCGCTGGCCGTGGCGGCGTCCGCGGCGGTCGTTGCCGTCGGCGCCGGACGGTGGTGGTGGCGGAGCCGACGGAGTCGCGGACACCGCTGACCCCGCCTCCCGCCGT
>NZ_JAUZMZ010000090.1:0-20308 GCF_036327435.1 Rhodococcus chondri
TCGCCGCGGATCAACGCGAGATCCGCGTCGCCCGAGGCGACGGCACTGACCCTGTCGGTGAAGTCCTTGATGACGAACTCGACGTCGAGGTTGGGGTGGCGCTCGCGGACCCGGGAGATCGCGTCGAGGCTCTGCGACGCGAAGCTCATGTTCGCGGTGATGCGGATGCTTCCGCGCGGCTCGTGGCCCACCTCCAGCGCCCGCGCCTCGAGGGCAAGCACCTCCTCGGCGATGGGCATCAGCCGTTTTCCTGCCGGAGTGAGTCTGACCGAGCGGGTGGAGCGCTCGAGCAGGGTCGCACCCACCTCCTGCTCGAGTTTCGCGATCTGGTGGCTGATCGCGGACTGCGAGATGAAGCAGCGTTCCGCCGCTCGCGAGAAGCTGGCCTCCTCGCCGACGGCGAGGAAGTAACGCAATTGCCGGAAATCCACGTCACCTCCATTTATGAGCAAAACAGATAACAGTATTTCGAATATTCCAGGTTACTGGCATCCGCGGGCGGTCCATACCTACGTTGGATGTCATACATCAACTTCAGTGTGGAGGTTCACGACAGCATGGACGGTGCGGACACAGGAAAGACAAACGTCATCGAGCGGACGGAAGTAGTGATCGTCGGTTCCGGTTTCGGAGCCCTGGCCACGGCGAAGAAGCTCGCCAAGGCCGGTACGCCGTTCGTTCTGATCTCGGAGACCACCGAGCACCTGTTCCAACCGCTGCTGTACCAGGTGGCGACGGGCGTCCTCTCGCCCGGTGAGGTCGCACCGTCGATTCGCGCCATCCTCGCCAAGTACCCGAACGCCGACGTCCGCCTGGGCCGCGTCGTGGACGTGCTTCCGGACGACAACGCCGTCGTCTACGAGGCCGGCGGTCGACGGCACACCCTCGGCTACACGCATCTCGTTGCCGCGACCGGCGCCCGTCAGGCCTACTTCGGCCGCGACGAGTTCGCCGATGTGACCTACGCGCTCAAGACCGTGGAGGACGCCGAGCGGTTGCGCCGGCAGATCGTGCGCTGCTTCGAGGAAGCCCACACCACCACCGACCCCGAGTTCCGGAAGAACCTGCTCAGCTTCGTCGTCGTCGGTGCCGGACCGACGGGCGTCGAGCTTGCGGGCCAGATCAAGGAGCTCGCCCGCCGCTACTTCGCCGAGTCGATGCACGACATCAAGGCCGATGACGTCACCGTCACCCTCGTCGAAGGCGCCGACAAGGTGCTGCCGCCGTTCGGTGGCAAGCTCAGCGCCTACAGCCAGGAAGCGCTCGAGAAGGGTGGCGTCGAGGTGGTGCTCGGCACGATGGTCACCGACATCGACGAGCACGGCGCGACCCTGTCGACACCGACCACCGAGGAATCTCGCCGGATCACGGCCGAGACCATCATCTGGTCGGCCGGCATCCAGGCCAACGATTTTGCGGGAGTGCTCGCCGAGCGCACCGGTTGCGACACCGTGCGCGGTGGACGGCTCCTCGTCGACAACGACTTCACCGTCGGCCGCTACGACAACATCTTCGCGGTCGGCGACATGGTGACGCTCGACAACCTGCCCGCCCAGTCGCCGTTCGCCATGCAGGGCGGCCGGCACGTCGCGAAGACGATCCTCGGCAAGATCCCGGCCGGCACGGCGTTCCAGTACCGCGACAAGGGCAGCATGGCGATCATCAACCGTTTCCGGGCGATCACCCGGGTCGGCAAGATCGAGCTCACCGGTTTCATCGCGTGGATTCTCTGGCTCGCGGTGCACCTGATGTACCTCGTCGGGTTCCGGAACCGGTACATTGCCGTGATGTCGTGGTGCGGTTCGTTCCTCGGCCACCGCCGCCCGCACTTCTACTACGCGCAGGAGGCCGCGCGGGTTCCCGCCGGTGCCACGAACAGCGGGGTAGACGTCACCGAGACGGACGCTGCACCGTCCGAGAAGTCGCGCGAACCCGTCCACGCCGCATAAGGCTTCGAGCCGACGAGGCCCCGACCGGAAACGGTCGGGGCCTCGCCGTCGAATGCCGAGACGCGAACCCTGCCCGCGCGGGTGCGGCACACTGGGCGGCATGAGTGCACCCACTGATCTGCAGAGCACCCGTATCGTTCTCGCGTCCCGTCCGGACGGCGCACCGACTCCCGACAACTTCCGCACCGAGGTCGTGGATCTCCCCGATCTCGCCGACGGGCAGGTGCTGCTGCGCGTCATCTATCTCTCGCTCGACCCGTATATGCGGGGACGCATGAGCACCGCGAAGTCGTATGCGCCCCCGGCCGAACTCGACGACGTGATGGTCGGCGGGACGGTCGCCCAGGTCGTCGAGTCGCGATCTCCGGGGCTCGCGGCCGGCGACTACGTTCTCGCCGGCGCGGGGTGGCAGACGCTCGCCGTCGTGCCCGGCACGCACGTCCGCAACCTCGATCCGGAGGCGGCGCCGCTGTCCACCGCGATCGGTGTGCTCGGCATGCCCGGCTTCACCGCGTACTCCGGGCTGTTGAAGATCGGGCGGCCCGAGAAGGGCGAGACCGTGGTGGTCGCCGCCGCTACCGGACCGGTCGGGTCGGCGGTCCGGCAGATCGCCCGGCTGAAAGGTGCACGCGCGGTCGGCATCGCGGGTGGACCCGAGAAATGCCGCGCGTTGCTCGACGAGTTCGGATTCGACGAGGCGCTCGACCACCGCGATCCCGAATTCGCGTCGAAGCTGAAGGACGCGGTGCCGGACGGCATCGACGTGTACTTCGAGAATGTCGGGGGTCCGGTCACCGATGCGGTGCTGCCGTTGCTCAACACCTATGCGCGCATCCCGGTGTGTGGTCTGGTGGCCCTCTACAACGGGGCGGATACCAACCGGCGCGATCGGCTGCCGGCATTCTTCAACGCCGTGCTCACCAAGAGCCTGACCATCCGCGGTTTCATCCAGACCGAGTTCGTCTCCGAGATGTACGACGACTTCCTGCGCGATGCATCGGCCTGGGTACGCGAGGGCAAGCTGAAGTACCGCGAGGACGTCGTCGAGGGTCTGGAGAATGCCCCCGAAGCGTTCATCGGAATGCTCGAGGGCAAGAACTTCGGGAAGCTCCTCGTGCGGGTCAGCCGACGCGTTCGAACACGGCCGCGAGGCCCTGGCCGCCGCCGATGCACATGGTTTCCAGACCGTACCGTGCGTCGCGGCGGTCCATTTCACGCAGCAGCGTCGCGAGGATGCGGCCGCCGGTCGCGCCGACCGGGTGGCCGAGCGAGATACCCGAACCGTTCGGGTTGAGACGCTCGTCGTCGGGTTCGAGGCCCCACGTGCGGAGGACGGCGAGGGCCTGCGCGGCGAACGCCTCGTTGAGTTCGATGACATTCATATCGGCCAGCGACAGACCGAGCCGTCCCAGTGCCTTCTCGGTGGCCGGCACCGGCCCGATACCCATGGTGCGCGGCGGCACACCCGCCACGGCCCAGCTCGCCAGACGAGCCAGCGGGCGCAGACCCAGCTGCGCGGCCTTCTCGGCGGTGGTGACGATTGCCAGTGCGGCACCGTCGTTCTGGCCGCTGGCATTGCCGGCGGTGACGGTCGCGTCGGGATCGACCTTGCCGCGGATGGGGCGCAGCTTCGCAAGGGTCTCGACGGTCGTGTCGGCGCGGGGATGCTCGTCGGTGTCGACCACCACGGGATCACCCTTGCGCTGCGGAACGGACACCGGGACGATCTCCTGCGCGAAGACGCCGTTCTTCTGTGCCGCGGTGGCGCGCTGATGCGACTGCGCCGCAAGGGCGTCCTGATCGCCACGGCTGATGGAGAATTCGGCCCGCAGATTCTCGGCGGTTTCGATCATGCCGCCGGGAACCGGGAAGTCGCGGCCACCGGCGGTGACGCGGGCGCGCGCGAGCCGGTCGTTGAGGGCAACGGCCTCTCCCTTGACGCCCCAGCGCATCCCGGTCGCATAGAACTCGGCCTGGCTCATGGACTCGGCGCCACCGGCGAGGATCAGGTCGCTGCCGCCGGACTGTACCTGCATCACGGCCTGCAGGATCGCCTGCAGACCGGAACCGCAACGGCGGTCCACCTGCAGACCCGGAACGTCCACGCCGAGGCCGGCATTGAGCGCGGCGATCCGGCCGATCGCCGGGTTCTCGCCGCTCGGCGACGCCTGCCCCAGGATGACGTCGTCGACCTCGGAGCCGGAGATGCCCGTACGGCTCACCAGTTGACGAATAACGGTGGCCGCGAGTTCTTCCGGCGCAATGTCTTTCAGGGAACCGCCGAAGCGGCCGACCGGGGTGCGGAGTGGTTCGCAGATCACTACGTCGGTCATGGGGATTCTCCGGTTTCTGCTAATGGGTCTGGGTGCGGGTGAAATCCGCAGAGATTGCATCGGCGGTGGCGAGCAGCGCCGGGATCAGTTCGTCGTGGACGGTGTCGAGCGGATACCGGGCCGCATGGGTGGAGATGTTCACCGACGCGACGACGGCGCCGGCCGCATCGCGGATGGGTGCGGCCAGCGACCGCAGACCTTCCTCGAGCTCCTGGTCGACGATGCAGTATCCGTCCCGCCGGACCTTTTCCAGCTCGGCCCGCAACGCGTCGGGAGCGTTCACGGTCCGGGAGGTGATGGGGGCGAGCTCGGCGCGGGCAAGATATGCGTCGAGTTCGTGTGGCGCGAGACCCGCCAGCAGTACGCGACCCATCGAGGTCGCGTACGCGGGGAACCGGGTGCCGAGAGTGATGGTGACGGTCATGATGCGGTTGACGGGAACACGGGCCACATACACGACGTCGTCGCCGTCCAGGACCGATACCGAGGTGGATTCACGGATCCGGTGGGCGAGGGCCTCGAGATGCGGACGCGCTACGTCCGGCAGCGACAGTGCCGACAGGTAGCTGTAACCGAGTTCGAGCACTCGCGGGGTGAGCCAGAACTGCGATCCGTCGGTGCGCACGTAGCCGAGCTCGGTCAAGGTCAGCAGGAATCGGCGCGCGGTCGCGCGGGTGAGGCCCGTCGACCGGGCGACGTCGGACAGCGTCCGGCGCGGGTGCTCGGCGCCGAAGGCCTTGATCACGGACAGGCCGCGCGCGAGGGACTGTACATAGTCCGGGGACGCAGCCGGGGGTGCGTCGCGCGGCGCGGCGGAGGTGTCGATGTCGGCGGTGCTCACGGTCGGTTCTTCTCCAGGTGGTCCACGATGAGCTGATTGATGCGTTCGGGTTGCTCGACATTGGCGAGGTGGGCGCCGGGGTCGACGACGTGGAACGCGGCATCGGCGATGCCGTCGGCGAGAGCCTGCATCGTCGCCGGTGGGGTCGCGGGATCCTGTTCGCCCGCGATGACGAGGGTCGGTGCGGTGATGCGGGCGAGGTCGGGGCGTCCGTCCCAGGACGAGAGGGCCTCGCAGCACGCGGCGTATCCCTCGTCGGTGGTGCTCTCGACCATGTTCACGTGCCGGGCCACGAGTTCGGGATCGCGTTCGGCGCGGCCGGGGCTGAACCAGCGGGAGACGATCGAGGCGGCGATGGACGCGAGGCCGTCGGTGCGGACGGTCGCGGCGCGGTCGATCCACGGCTGGGCGGGCTGGAACGCCGGCGACGTGCACAGCAGCGTCAGGGTGCGTACGCGATCGGGGTGGTTCGCGGCGAGCCACTGTCCGACCGCGCCGCCGAGCGAGAGGCCGATGTAATGCACCGAATCGAGTCCGAGGGTGTCGAGGAGCGCGACGATGTCGCCGCCGAGTTCGCTCATCGTGTACGGCCCCTGCGGCGCGGGCGAGATGCCGTGTCCGCGGTGATCGACGGCGACGACGTGCCAGTTCGCCGACAGCGCGTCGATCTGGGATTGCCACATCGACAGATCCGAACCGAGCGAGCCGAGCAGCAGTACTGCGGGCGCGGACGGGTCGCCGTGCTGTTCGTAGTTGAGCGTGATGGTCATTCGGACTTCTCCTGCGCACTCGGATGTTCGCTATATGGACGAATGGTCGCTATGCGTACGAGATTAGTGGTGAGCCGGGTTCGAATCAAGATTTTGGCCCAACTTTGTTCGCGATGCGGACGAGGGTTCACATATCGCACGACTCCCGCTATTCTGGCATGCATGGATAAAGTCGTTGCCTCCGCCGCCGAGGCCGTAGCCGACATCCCCGACGGCGTCACCATCGCCGTCGGCGGGTTCGGTCTGGTCGGTATTCCCGAAATCCTCATCAACGCGGTGCTCGAACAGGGCGCCACCGACATCGAAACCGTCAGCAACAACTGCGGTACCGACGGTTTCGGTCTCGGGCTGCTGCTCGAGAAGGGCCGCATCCGCCGCACCATCTCGTCGTACGTCGGCGCCAACAAGGAATTCGCGCGCCAGTACCTCGCAGGTGAACTCGAGGTCGAACTGACCCCGCAGGGCACCCTCGCCGAGCGGCTTCGCGCCGGCGGCGCCGGCATCCCCGCCTTCTTCACCCCCGCAGGTGTCGGCACGGCCGTCGAAGAAGGCGGCCTTCCCCTGCGCTACGACGGCCACGGTGGCATCAAGCTCGCATCGCAGCCCAAGGAAACCCGGGAATTCGACGGCGAGACCTACGTGATGGAACGCGGCATCGTCGCCGACTACGCGCTCGTGCACGCCTGGAAGGGCGACCGCCACGGCAACCTCGTCTACCGGGCGAGCGCCCGCAACTTCAACCCGCCCGCCGCCGCCTCGGGCAGGATCACCATCGCGCAGGTCGAGCACCTCGTCGAACCCGGCGAGCTCGACCCCAACGACATCCACACCCCCGGCATCCACGTGCAGCGTGTCGTGCACGTCGGCCCGATCGAGGTCGGTATCGAGAATCGGACGGTTCGCTCATGACTCAGGCAAGCACCAAGGGACTGACCCGCCAGGAAATGGCGGCCCGCGTCGCCAAGGAATTGGCGGACGGACAGTACGTCAACCTCGGCATCGGCATGCCCACGCTCGTACCGAACTATCTCGACCCCGGCATCGAGGTCATCCTGCACTCGGAGAACGGTGTGCTCGGTGTCGGCCCGTACCCGACCGAGGACGAGCTCGATCCCGAACTCATCAACGCCGGTAAGGAAACCATCACGGCGATCCCCGGAGCGTCGTACTTCGACTCGTCGCAGTCGTTCGGCATGATCCGTGGCGGCCAGATCGACGTCGCGGTGCTCGGCGCCATGCAGGTCTCCGCAAAGGGCGACATCGCCAACTGGATGGTCCCCGGCGCCATGGTCAAGGGCATGGGCGGCGCGATGGATCTCGTGCACGGCGCTCGGCGAGTCATCGTGATGATGGACCACGTCACCAAGAAGGGCGAGCCGAAGATCCTCGAAGAATGCGCGCTGCCGCTCACCGGCAGGCATTGCGTGCAGCGGATCATCACCGATCTCGCCGTCATCGACATCACCGACGAAGGCCTGAAGCTCGTCGAGACCGCGCCGGGCGTGAGCGTCGACGAGGTCGTCGCGGCCACCGCCGCGAAACTCATCGTCGAAGATCAGTAGCTAGGCATCATCCGGTGGGGGTTCGTCGATCGGAGTAGGTTCCCGCAGCTCGGGAATGAGTTCGTATCGGCGCCCGAATGTTTCGACCAGCGACTGGATCACCGCGACCACCGGCACGGAGACCAGCGCACCGATCGGGCCGAACAGTGACGCGCCCACGATGACGGAACCGAACGCCATGGCCGGATGGATCGCCACGGTGCTCGCGGTGATGCGCGGATGGAGCACATAGTTCTCGATCTGCTGGTACACCGTTCCGAAGATCACGACCCACACGCCGTCCATCGGTTCGGACACGGCCGCGATGATCGCGGGCAACGCGATCGCGAGATAGGTGCCGAGCGTAGGCACGAACTGCGACACCACTCCGGTCCACAGTGCCAGTGGCAGCCAATACGGAACACCGACGATGATCAGGAATATTCCGGTGGCCACGGCACACACCGCCGCGAGGATCAGTCGGGAGACGACGTAACCGCCCGCCTTCTCGACCGAGACCTCCCAGACCGTCGACAGGATCCGCTGCTGCCGCGACGGGAACCAGCTCGAGATCGTGCGGCGTAGTGCCGGACCCTGCGCCGACATGTAGAAGACGAACAGCAGCATGGTCAGCAGCTGGAAGACCAGCCCGACCAACGACGTGACGACGCCGAGCACACCCGGGGTGAAGCGTTCCACCAGCTCCCGCACGGTTTCCGGGGTCACGTTCAGCAGATTGTCCGCGGTCGCGAAGTCGGTGTCGAACGTGCGGTTCGCCCACTGCGTTACCGACCTGATCGCCTCGGGCAGCGTGGCGAGCAGCTCCGTGAGTTGTTCGGCGAGCAACGCTCCGAACAGCGACAGGAACCCGATCACCGCCCCGATCAATCCGAACATCACAATCCCGGTGGCAGCGCCACGGCGCATCCCGAACCGTTCCATCGCGTCCACGACCGGTTCGATGGTGATGCTGAACAGCCAGGCCAGGAACAGCAGTCCCAGGAAACCCTTCAGGCTGTGGAACAACCAGCCCGACATCTGGTAGACCGCGACAGCGAGCAGAACGTACAGAACTGCCGG
This sequence comes from Rhodococcus chondri, assembly GCF_036327435.1. Taxonomy (NCBI): domain Bacteria; kingdom Bacillati; phylum Actinomycetota; class Actinomycetes; order Mycobacteriales; family Nocardiaceae; genus Rhodococcus; species Rhodococcus chondri. Next base: position 8,515 of record NZ_JAUZMZ010000090.1, read on the forward strand.
GCGCAGCCACCGCGGAGCACTGCGACGCGATTGCCAGGCGCCGGCGGAGTCATCGGTCATCGTGCCCTCCGCGGTCGACGGATGCAGGTACTGCACGGAATCTACCGCGGGAAATACAAAACCGGCCCGGACTCGTACAGTCCGGGCCGGTGGTGGTAGCGGGGACAGGATTTGAACCTGCGACCTCTGGGTTATGAGCCCAGCGAGCTACCGAGCTGCTCCACCCCGCGTTGCATGTCCAACCATACACGACTGGGAGAGGTGCGATTACCAGGGTTACTGTGGGGCCGCACACAGAACGATGCGGAGAACCACATGCGAATCGCGCTGTTCGCCACCTGCCTCGGCGACACCTTGTTCCCGAACGCCGTCAAGGCCACAGCGCTGCTCCTCGCGCGGCTGGGCAACGACGTCGTCTTCCCGCCCGGCCAGACCTGCTGCGGCCAGATGCACATCAACACCGGGTACCAGCGTGACGCGTTGCCGCTCGTGGAGAACTACGCCGACAGCTTCGGCGACAGCTCCATCGACGCCGTCGTCGCGCCGTCCGGGTCGTGCGTCGGATCCGTGCGTCATCAGCACGACATGATCGCCTCCCGCTACGGCGCCGCAGCCTTGCGCATACGGGTCGAGGCGGTTCGAGCCAAGACCTACGAGTTGTCGGAACTGCTCGTCGACGTCCTCGGGGTCACCGACGTCGGCGCCTGGTTTCCGCACCGCGTCACCTACCACCCGACCTGCCACTCGCTGCGCATGCTCCGGGTGGGGGACAAACCACTGAGGTTGCTGCGCCACGTCGGCGGCATCGACCTCGTCGAACTTCCCGAAGCCGATTCGTGCTGCGGATTCGGCGGTACCTTCGCGATCAAGAACGCCGACACCTCCACCGCGATGCTCGCCGACAAGATCCTTCACATCACCTCTACCGGCGCCGAATACTGCACGGCGGGTGACTCGTCGTGCCTCATGCACATCGGCGGCGGCATGTCGCGTCTGCAGATGGAGACGGGCACCGTGCATCTCGCGGAAATCCTCGCATCGGTCCATGAACCCGCAAGCACCGCGACGGTGACGCCGTGAACGGAGGCGCCATGCGCAAGGCGACCGCTCTGGGCATGCCGTCCCTTCCTCCGCGTGGATCCGGAAACCTGCGCGGCACAGAAGCATTCCCCGACGCGGCCCGGCGCGAACTGGCCGACTCCCAGCTACGCCGCAACATCGGCAAGGCCACCCGTACCATCCGCGCCAAGCGGATCAACGTCACCGGCGAACTACCGGACTGGGAACAACTGCGCCTCGCCGGTGAGGCGATCAAGACCGATGTGCTGAACCGCCTGCCGGAACTGCTCGAACAGTTCGAGGAGGCGGTGACCGCGCGAGGCGGTGTCGTGCACTGGGCCGCCGACGCCGACGAGGCCAACGCGATCGTCGCCCGGTTGGTGCGGGAGACCGGCTCGGACGAAGTCATCAAGGTCAAATCCATGGCCACTCAGGAGATCGGCCTCAACGAATATCTCGAAGGACAGGGCATCACCGCCCACGAAACCGACCTCGCCGAGCTGATCGTCCAACTCGGCCACGACACCCCGTCGCATATTCTCGTCCCGGCGATCCACCGCAACCGCACCGAAATCCGCGACATCTTCCTCCGCGAAATGAGCGGAGTCGATCCGGACCTCGACGACAACCCGGCCCATCTCGCGGAAGCATCACGAAAGTACCTGCGGCACAAGTTCATGACCGTGCCAGTCGCGGTGTCGGGGGCGAACTTCGGCATCGCCGAGACGGGGACGCTCACCGTCGTCGAATCGGAAGGCAACGGACGGATGTGCCTGACGCTGCCGCACACCCTCATCACGGTGATGGGAATCGAGAAGTTGCTGCCCTCGTATCGGGACCTCGAGGTTTTCCTGCAACTGCTGCCTCGATCGTCGACCGGCGAGCGCATGAGCCCCTATACCTCGATGTGGACGGGCGTCACGCCGGGGGACGGTCCGCAGAACTTTCATCTGATCCTGCTCGACAACGGCCGCAGCGCGACCCTGGCCGACCCGATCGGACGTGACGCGTTGCGCTGCATCCGCTGCTCGGCGTGCCTCAACGTGTGTCCGGTCTACGAACGTACCGGTGGGCACGCCTACGGTTCGACGTATCCGGGTCCGATCGGTGCGGTGCTCACCCCGCAACTCGCCGGAATGGATCGGCCCCACGACCCCAACGCGTCGCTTCCGTTCGCGTCGAGCCTGTGCGGTGCATGTTTCGATGCCTGCCCCGTGCGTATCGACATTCCCTCTCTGCTCGTCGAACTGCGACACCAGAAGGTCGAGCACGCCCGGTTCGGGCTCGAGGCGGCCGCGATGAGGGCGGCATCGATCGCGATGTCGTCGCCGGGCCGGTGGAGCGCGGCTCAGAAGGCGGCCGGTCTGGCGCGTGTCGTCGCCGGGAAGAAGGGCACGATCGGGACCGTGCCCGGGCCGATGAGCGGATGGACCGACTCACGCGACATCGCTGCGCCCCCGAAAGAGACTTTTCGGCAGTGGTGGGATTCGGAGGAGGGGCGTGCGGCCATGGATCGTGCGCGAAAGTCCGGAGGTGGCAAATGACTTCGCGGGACGTTGTGCTCGGCCGCATCCGCGGTGCGCTGGGACGGTCGCCGGCCGGGCCGGTGGAGATCTCCCGCGACTACCGCCGGGGACGCACCGCGCCCGCGGAGGGACGGTTCGCCCTGTTCGCCGACAGGCTGCTCGACTACAAGGCGTTCGTGCACCGATGCGCGGCCGACGAGATACCTGCCACGCTCGCAAGGATTCTCACCGAGCGCGGGGTCCGTACGGTAGGTGTCCCCACCGGCCTGGACCGGTCGTGGCTCGTCCACTTCGACGGCGATATCATCGTGGATTCACCGGATACTCCGGCACCCCGACTGGAATCGCTCGACGGGGTGGTCACCGCGTCGGCCACCGCGTGCGCCGAGACCGGAACCATCTTCCTCGACGGCAGCCCGGACCAGGGCCGGCGCGCACTGACCCTCGTTCCGGACCTCCACGTGTGCGTGGTGTCGCTCGACGCCGTCGAAGTGGGTGTTCCCGAGGCGCTCGCTCGGCTGGTGCCCGGCCGCCCCACCACGTTGATCAGCGGTCCGTCCGCCACCAGCGACATCGAACTCGAGCGTGTCGAAGGAGTGCACGGTCCGCGGACCCTCGTGGTGGTGATCGCCGGCTGAACCGGCATGTGCACTGCTCAGCGGTCTTTGAGACGCCACTCCGCGAGATCGATTGCCGTGGAAATCGATTCGATCAGCACGTGCAGTCGCTCGACCGGTCCCGGCGCGGCGAGGACCGCATATCGATCCGCATCGCCCATCGGCACGTAACGAGCGAGCGCGAACAATCGCGCACCGGCGTCTTCCGGTAGTTCGGTCATCGGTGGCGGCGAGGGCGCCCGGCCCTCGGTGAGCCGGTCCAGGACGCCGTAGAGCCGACCGAGGTGGACGGTGAGCGGGGACAGGTCGACCGCTTCGGATCCGGTGTCGGGCCACGGTTCGACCTCCGCCCGCGGATACGGGTCGTCGGGAAGCCATTCGATTACGCGGATGCGTTCTTCCGCAATGCATTCGAGTGCGTGCCGGCCACCGCCGAGCTCGTTGTCGACGATGATCCGGGCGACGGTACCCACGTCGTGACGCTGTTCCCCGCCACCCACCTCGTGGCCGCGGGCGATGAGCACCACGCCGAAGCGCGGGCCGTCGGGTGCTGCCATGCAGTCGCGGACGAGTTCTTGGTAGCGCGGTTCGAAGACCTGTAGCGGAAGGTCGGAACCCGGTAGTAGTGCGGTGCCCAGCGGGAACATCGGAAGGGTGGGCATCAGGGCATCCTCAACCGCGGTGCCGGAGGTTCGGGAATGGGTTCGTCCCGTTCGATCTCGGTGAGCAGGTGATCGGCCCACGACGAGAGTCCGTCGATGTCGAGGCCGTACGGCGGTTCGTCCTCGTAGTGGCGAATTCTCGACTGTCCCTGCTTCAAGAGGGACGTGGCGCCGCTCGGGTTGCCGCGCAACAGATGCGTCAATCCGACCGCGAGTTGTGCCAGCCCCTGCCACAGTGGGCGCTCGTCGGGTGGGCACGCCTTCCATACCGCCTCGAAGACCTCGTGGGCCTGGAACGGGTGACCGTGGTCGAACAGTCGCTGACCTTCGGTGATGGCCTCGGCCGGCTCTAGTTGCAGGTCTTCGGGCAGCGGCTCGACACCTTCCTCGCCATAGGCGAGGGGGCGTCCCAGGGCGTCGCGGGGCCGCGCGTTCTGCGGTTTCCCGTCCGAAGTCCGGTCCCGATCTGTCATGGGGTTCAGGTTAGACGACGGCCCCTGAGGTTCGGGGGAACTGCAGCGTCGGGGGTGAGGTAGCAGAAAGGGCACGAAGAACGCCAGGAGTCTTGTTCGAGAGGGCCACACCCGAGCCGATCACGGTCAACGCGGAAGCCGGCTCCGACCGCATCAGTCCACAGCGGCGGGCGCAATGTTCTGGAGTCTGACGTCGCCGTGGGCGACGAGTCGCCCTGCGCTGTCGGTAATCGAAACGGCCCACAATTGCTGCTGACGTCCCTGGTTGAGTGCTCGCGCCTCGACTGTCACAATTCCCGACGTCATGGGTCGAACGAAGTTGGTGGTGTTGGTCAAGCCGACCGCAACCAGCTTGCGATCTTCCACGGCGTGGCAGGCGCCGATGCTGGCGGCGCTTTCTATCGCTGTGGCGTAGACACCGCCATGAACGATGCCCCACGGGGTGTGGTGCCGGGCGTCGAGGGTGATCGTGCCGACAAGCCGCGTCGGAGTCACCTCCTGGATCTCGAGTCCTGCCTCGCGCACGAAGGCGCCGCTTCCCTCGGGCATCTCAGGAGTGGCGCGGAGAGAGGGGCGGCCCTCGGTGTCGGCGGTCATGTGGTTGCTCCTGTCGGCTCGTCCGGCCAGTGTTGACACCGGCCGGGTTGACTTCACATTTCGAAGCTAGGCTGACGCCACCTGGGTGTCAATTCAGAAGTTAGGATAGGGAGCGTGGACTGGCTGGAGTTGAGTACCGACAATTGCCCCGTACAGCGCACTCTGGATCTGGTAGGTCAGAAGTGGACTCTGCTGATCATCCGCGAGGCCGTCAACGGTGTGAAACGCTTCGACGACTTCCGGCAACACCTGGGCATTTCCGAAGCCGTCCTCACCGATCGCCTGCGGATCCTCACTGCGGCGGGAATCCTCACCACGCGTGAATACCGACAGGCCGGAAGCCGGGGACGGCGCGAATACGTCCTCACCGACAAGGGCTGGGACCTGTGGCCGATTGTGGTCGCATTGAGACAATGGGGCGACAAGCATGCCGTCGACCCCGAGGGCCCACTCCTCGAGGTCCGGCACGATGGCTGCGGCTCACCGATACGCGTCGTGGTCGAATGCAGCGCCGGACACGGCGCGCTGACACCCCATGACGTCTCGGTGACCCTGGGCCCGGCGGCCCGACCTCTTCCGCACTCTGCGACGTGACCGTCTCGGCCCGATCGGGTCGGGCGCATCTGTCGTCTCGAGCCTCGGCTGCTGCATTACCGGAAGGGCGCACTCGGCTGCTGTGCCGTGCGTCGGCGCCGGCGTGCCTTGTCGATCTGACTCGAAAGTTCCTTGCGCAATACCTCGATTGTGCCCGGAGATACCCGGGTGTTCGAACCCGGCACGAACAGGTAGCGGCCGTCGCCCGCGACGTCGAACCATCCCAGATCCCCCGTGGGCGTGAACCGAAGGCCGTCCTCGCAGGCGAGAACTCGGATGCTTCCCGTCGCGGTTCGTTCCCGGAGCAGCAGGCGTCTCAATGCGCGAGTCTCGGAATCCTCGATGGGTCTACGGACTGTGGCGCCGTCGCCCGGTTCCACCAATTCCTTTGTCGAGGCGGTCCGTTCGGCCTCCCTGCCCGGTGCCGCAGCCGGGATATGCCCGGCGAGGGTGGCCGCCAGCAGCGCGGTGGACATCGTGGTGATCTCGATATCGCCATAGGCCGCATGCTGCCGGGCCAGGACGGCGTAGTCGCCCTCTGCGCTGCCGCGTGCATTGAGATCTGCGCTGCCGTCGGTCGACCGCCCATACACCTCGACGGCGATCTCGCCCGTCAGCAGTATCCGGATCGCGCGCTCGAGACGTGGATCCTCCAGCTGTCGACGCCACTCGTGCGCGGCACTCAGATTCGCCGCGTGTTCGTCCTCCCACAGGGCCGCGGACCGATAGCGGAGAGGAAACGGAAACTCGTCCCTGCCGCCGGCTGCGCACAAAGACAGGAATTGGTCGGGGGAGACGTGCCAGTTCATGCGGGATCCACTCCGAACACGGGCGGCGCGGTGTCGGGCATCGAGCCGATCAGTTCATTGCCGTTGTCGTTGTTGACGAGATAGTTCGCGACTCGTCGCTCTTCGTCGTTGCCACGCTGAGCACCGCCGCCCATCATGCCCGGAAACATGCCCATCGGGCGTGCTGCACCGCTGCGGGCACCGCTCGCGCCCTGCTGCGCAGCTGCCGGTGCACTTCCAGCGGCGAGCCCCCCGGGCCCGAGTCCTCCCAGCGCACCCGAGCCGAGCGCTGAACCGCCACCCCCGCCTGCCCCTGACGAGCCACTGCTGCCGAAGGTGCCGTTCCCGGTCGATCCGAACCCGGGCGAGCCGGAGCCATACGGTTGACCGGACATTGTGGAATTGCCCGTAAGTGACGAGGGCGACGTCGAAGCCGGTGTCGTTGCAGTACGTTCCGGCGAGCCCGGGAGCGCGTTCGTCTCGGACGGGTCCGGCCCTGTGCGATCCGAACCGTACGGGTCTGCACCGCTCGTGCCGGCTGCTCCGTCGGTCGCACCATCTGCAGTCCCACCTGCCGCATCCGCCGCAGCCCCACCGGGCAGCCGGGCCGCGTTGTCGAACCCGGACATTGTCGAGGCACCCGAGCGATCGGCACCCGAGTGGGATCCGAAGGGACTCGTGCCCCCGTCGCCCGCGGAGGAAGTTGCCGCCGCGTGCGGAGAGGGCAGCGTGGGAACCGCAGACCCGGAGTCCCGGTAGTACGGCTTGTACAGCGTCTCCATGATGCGCACCGCCTGAATTCGAGCAGCCTCCGCGGCGCGCGCGGTGTCGGCGCCTGAACCGGGGTTGACGACGTCGATCGGTAACGGGATGTAATTCGAAGGCGGATCGATCGACGACTTGACCCGCTCCCCGACATCTGCCGCGATCCGCAGTTTCTGAGACACCGCATTCGCCGCATCGCACAGTTGCTGCGCGGATTCGCCGAACAGTTGGGTCGCCGAAGCGGCCGCGGTGGCGGCACCACCTTCCCAGTGTTGCGCGATCTTGTCGCGAATCATGGTTGTGCCCAACGTAATGGACAGACTGAAGGTGCTGCCGAGCTTCGCCCACTCCCGGGCGAGGGTATTCATCGCTTCGGGGCTTATCGTGCGGGTGAGCTGATAGATCTCGGCATGCTCCATGCTGTGGAAGTTCTCGAATCGGTCGATGTAGTCGGGATCGGTCCCCGCCTCGACCCGCGCCGCCAACTCGTCGTGCCGTGCCTGGCGACGCGAAACGGAATCGGGGACGACGGTGCCGAGTATCGGTTCGAGGAGTTCTCGTATCGGATTGTCGCTGGAGGACATCGGGTCAGAACTCCTGTCCGGCGTGAGTCAATCGCCGCGCCCAGTCGGATTCGGCGTCGAGAAAAGCCTCACCGCCGGAAGCGAAAGCGTCGCGAAGAGAGGTGAGAGCTTCGGTGAACTGTTGGATGCGTTCCAGTGCTGACGATGGCGTGCCTGCGCCTTTGACAGCAAAGCCGTTTTGCAGCTGTTGTGCTGAGTCAAAGGCGCCGAAGCCTTTCGCCTCCGCGAGGCCCTGCGCAATATTGCGGGCCTCGACGAGTTCCTCCAGCATGGTGTTGCAAATTCCGACTATGTCGTCAATGACGTGCGGAGCGAGCCGTATATCAGTGCCCATATCATCCCCCCGGACCGTTCAGTTCTGAAGTGTTGCTATAACTTCCGATCAGGCACGAATTGACGGTTCAATCAATTCAACTGTGCTCTCGAGACCGCGGCACCATTCTTCCCGTGGTACCGCGCGTGTGTGGTCCGCGGTGTAGATCCTCGAAAAGATGACAATTCCGTACCCGGTCTCGAGAGCAATCGCGCAAGTGTCTGTGGAAGCCGGATCGACCTCTAGCAGAGCGCGGCGCCCGTTGATCGATATCTCGGTCGAGATGCTTCCGTCCTTCTGGATCTCCTCATCCAGGGTGACGTTGCCGGACAGGATATTTAGTCCATATCGACGCATCACGCCCGGTACCTCATCCAGTCCGCGATAGCGACAACCCAGGAATGTGTAGTCACCCATGGGGTAGTCCGCGGAGTCTTCTGTCCTCGGGTCGTAACCGGCTTCGGTGAGGACTTCGTCAGGGATGTCGAGGCACGGATCGAAGGTGACCGGCGGTCGGCCGGAGTCGTCCACTATGCGTGGTGCTCGTGTCGTCGCATCTTTGCTGTCGTCGACTGCGACGCTGCTGCCGTCGACTCCTTCTGGTGCACATGCCGCGACGGTGACCGCCGCAGCCGCGAGCACAATGCTCCGCGCAACATAATTCCCCCTGCCCACGAGATCCCCCCGATCCACCGCTGGTGGCGCAGATGTTAGCGCACAGCACCCACCAGGCGCAGAGCAAGATCGGCGTAAAGACTGCTGATGGCTTCCGGGTTGTTGTAGCGGCCGGACGGGTACCAGCGGCATATGTCGACGCACAGTGACATCAGTGCGAGGGTGACGCCCTCGGCATCGGGGACGGTGAATTCGCCGGTGGCGATGCCGATGTCGACGACGTCGCGCACGACCTGGGTGGTGCGCCGCCGCACCCCGGTGATGACGCGGTAGTGGTTCGGTTCGAGGGCCGCAAGCTCGTATTGGACGACGCGGGCGCGGCTGTGGTGCTCGGCCTGCCATTGCGCGAACCGTCCGATGATGGAGGTGAGGCGAGTGGTGGCGTCGGCTTCGGGGATGTCTGCACCCAGCACCACCTGCAGCGCTGAGTCGTGGCCCTCGTACGCGATGGCGTAGAGCAGTTCTTCCTTCGACTTGTAGTGCGGGTACATGGCGGCGGGGCTCATGTCGAGGCGCGCCGCGATCTGGCGGGTCGTGGTGCCGCCGTATCCGGTCTCCGCGAACGCGTCGATCGCCGCTTCCCGCATGCGTGCTGCGGCCTTGGAACCGCTGATCACGGCGTTCTTCGGTGTGCTCACGTATTGCTCCGCTTCCTTGCTTCCCGGTGGTTGACAAGCTCTCGACAACGCCTACTATAAGCGAGTGCTTAGAAAATAAGCGATTGCTTATCGACTTAGGAGTGGTGGATGCGACGCACCCTGTACGGCCCAGATCACGAGGCTTTTCGTGAGTCCGCTCGCGAGTTCGTGAACCGGTTCGTGCTGCCCCGCGCCGAGGAGCTCATCGATCTTCACGAGATTCCGCGCGACATCTGGATCGAAGCGGGCAAGGCCGGTTTCCTGGGGCTCGAGATCCCGGAACGCTTCGGCGGCATGGAAGCAAACGACTATCGCTTCAACGCGATCGTCGCCGAGGAATTCGCGCGCGCCAACATGGCCCTGTCGTCTTCGATGGGGATCCACTCGGACATCACCGTTCCGTACATCGTTCACCTCGGCAACGAGGAACAGCGTGAACGCTGGCTGCCCCGCTGCGTCACCGGTGAGCTCATCTGTGCGATCGGCATGACCGAGCCGTCCGGCGGCTCCGACCTCGCCAACCTCAAGACCACCGCGGTCCGAGACGGCGACGACTGGATCCTCAACGGCGCAAAGACATTCATCACCAACGGATACAACTGCGATCTGGTTGTCGTTGCAGCCCGCACCGACCCGTCGAAGGGCGCGAAGGGCATCTCCCTGCTCGTCGTCGAGCGCGGCATGGAGGGCTTCGAGAACGGGCGCAAGCTCGACAAGGTCGGACAGCCCGAAGCCGACACCGCGGAACTGTTCTTCAAGGACGTCCGCGTCCCGCACGCCAACCTCCTCGGGGAGGAAGGTATGGGCTTCATTTCGATGATGAAGCTGCTGCCCCAGGAACGTCTCGGCTCGGCCGTCAACAACGTGCACCACGCCAAGCACATCCTGCTCGAAACCATCGAGTACGCGAAGGAGCGCAAGGCGTTCGGCCGCGCCATCGGCACCATGCAGTACAACAAGTTCCTGCTCGCCGAGTTGGTGACCAAGATCGAGGTTGCCGAAGCGTACGTCGACCAGGCCGTCGAAGCGCACGCCGAGGGCCAGCTCACCGCGGTCGACGCAGCGAAAGCCAAGTGGTGGAGCGCGCAGACGCAGTCCGAGGTCCTCGATGCGTGCGTCCAAATTCACGGCGGCTACGGTTTCATGAACGAATACCGTGTGGCTCGGGCTTGGAAAGACGCGCGCGTCACCAAGATCTGGGCCGGCACGAACGAGATCATGAAGGAACTGATCGGTCGCGACCTGGGCCTCTGAGCCCCGGTACCGAAACCAAAAGGAGCAGGTAATGCCCGAAGCTGTGATCGTCTCCGCTGTTCGTTCCCCGATCGGTCGGGCGATGAAGGGCTCTCTCAAGACCGTGCGTCCGGATGATCTGGCGACCCAGATGGTCGCTGCGGCCCTCGCCAAGGTCCCCGAGCTCGATCCCACCGAGATCGACGACCTGATGCTCGGCTGCGGCCAGCCCGCCGGCCAGTCCGGCTTCAACATCGCCCGCGTGGTCGCGATCCAGCTCGGCTACGACTTCCTGTCCGGCGTGACGGTCAACCGGTACTGCTCGTCGTCGCTGCAGACCACCCGCATGGCGCTGCACGCGATCAAGGCCGGCGAAGGCGACGTGTTCGTCTCCGCCGGGGTCGAGTCGGTGTCGAGCTTCGTCACCGGCAACGCCGACGGCCTGCCGGACACCAAGAACCCGCTCTTCGACGACGCGCAGGCCCGCTCCGCGAAGCTCGCCGAAGGCGGCGTCGCGTGGACCGACCCGCGCGAGGACGGCCTGCTGCCCGACGTGTACCTCGGAATGGGGCAGACCGCGGAGAACGTCGCCTCCTACACGGGCATTTCCCGTGAGGATCAGGACCGCTGGGGGGTGCGCTCGCACAACCGCGCGGAGGAGGCCATCAAGTCCGGGTTCTTCGAAAAGGAGATCACCCCGGTCACCCTCGCCGACGGCACCGTCGTCTCCACCGACGACGGCCCCCGGCCGGGCACCACGTACGAGGCGGTCAGCCAGCTCAAGCCGGTGTTCCGGCCGGACGGCACGATCACCGCGGGTAACGCGTGCCCGCTCAACGACGGTGCGGCGGCGTTGGTGATCATGTCCGACACCAAGGCCAAGGCGCTCGGGTTGACCCCGCTGGCGCGGGTCGTCTCGACCGGGGTGTCGGGACTGTCGCCGGAGATCATGGGTCTGGGCCCGATCGAGGCGACGAAGAAGGCGCTGGCGAATGCGGGGATGGGGATCTCCGATATCGATCTGTTCGAGATCAACGAGGCGTTCGCGGTGCAGGTGCTCGGGTCCGCGCGGGAGCTGGGCATCGACGAGGACACGCTCAACGTCTCCGGTGGGGCGATCGCGTTGGGTCATCCGTTCGGGATGACCGGGGCGCGGATCACCAATACGCTGCTCAACAACCTGCGCACGCACGACAAGCAGTTCGGTGTCGAGACGATGTGTGTCGGTGGTGGTCAAGGTATGGCGATGGTCCTCGAACGACTCAGCTGA
>NZ_JAUZMZ010000091.1:0-20100 GCF_036327435.1 Rhodococcus chondri
TGGTTGTTCCGGCGCTGCGGTGAGCGGACGGGGAGGTTGCCAGCCGTGCCAGTGCCACGGCAGCGACGAGAAGTCCGACGTCGCGCAGGGCGATGTCGAGGTATCCGCCGATGGTGACCAAGTTGACGATGATTCCGAACAGCCATGCCGCGACGACGTAGCCACCGAGCGCGGGACGCACTGCGACCAGAATGCCGGCGACGATTTCGATCACGCCGACCGCAAGCATCGCCTGGTGTGCGGTGCCGGGGACGAGGTTGTCGATCCATGGGGCGAGGTAGCGCGGCCAGTCGGTGAGCAGGTTGGTGAACTTGTCGATGCCGAAGACGATGGGCGCCACCGTGAAGACCGTACGCAGAAGCAGAAACGCCTGGTGAGCGCCTGGATCGGTACGGATCGGAACCGCTGCGACGGAGGGGCGGGAAGTTGGTGTGTGGCTCATGGGGAGCCTCCTCAATCTAAAGGAGAGTAATATCTACTTTAGATACGTGACGTAGATTACGTCAAGAGATTTCTCTTTTAGAAGGAGCGAGGATGCGAGACGACCTGGAGAGGGACATCGCGGGAATCGGTGCACTGGCAGATCCGGTCCGGCGATCGCTCTACCTCTACGTCACCGCGCAACCCGAGGCGGTGGGCAGGGAGGATGCGGCTGCTGCAGTCGACCTTCCGGTGCATTCGGCGAAATTTCATCTCGATCGCCTCGTGGCCGAAGGCCTGCTCGACACCGAGTTCCGTCGACTATCGGGGAGGACGGGCCCGGGGGCCGGACGCCCGTCCAAGCTCTACCGACGCTCGTCCCGGCACTTGTCGGTGTCGCTTCCCGAGCGCCGCTACGACCTGGCCGGGCAGGTACTCGCCGAGGCGATCGAACAATCCATGCACGACGCGGTGCCGATTGCCGATGCGGTGCGGACCGCGGCAGACCGACACGGTCGGCGCCTCGCCGCCGAATCCCCCGCCGAGCAAAAGAGTTGCGCCGACGTCACTTCCGAGCCGGCGGCCGCAGTCACCGTCTCGACCGAGGTCGAACAGGTCGGGACGATACTGGCGCGGTACGGCTATGAACCTCGCACCGCCGGGAACAGCATCCGGCTCGCGAACTGCCCGTTCCATCGGCTGGCAAGCACGCACCGGCAACTGGTGTGCTCGATGAATCTTGCGCTGATCGAGGGCCTCCTCGCCGGTCTCGATGCCGACGACCTCGCCGCGACCCTCGCCCCCGAACCCGGATTCTGCTGCGTCAGCATCGATCGAAGGGGCACCCCACCGAGTCCGCGCTGACCGGACGAACCCTGGTCTGCTCCCGAACCGTGCGTGGTCTGCTTCCGATCTTCCTAACGCTGCCGCGCCTGTCATTGCCGCGAAGGTGCCTGCGTTGCGCCGTCTCTTCGTCTCGTGGAGACTTTCATGAGGTGCCGACGAAATTTGGTGGGGTCCGGTCCCTCCAGGGGAGAACCTGCTCGAGCGTGGCCGCGATTCGAAACAGAATGTCTTCGCGGCCATAGGGCGCGACGAGTTGCACGCCGATGGGCAGACCGTTCTCGCTCTGTCCCAGGGGAAGGCTGATGGCGGGTTGGCCGGAGATGTTGAAGACGGAGGTGAACGGTCCGTAGTCGAAGAGCGACCTCAGCCAACTCATCACGGTGTGGTCGGGATTGTCGTACTGCAGGGTGCCGTGCGGCGCGGGAAGTCGGCCCAGCGCCGGTGTCACGAGCAAGTCGTATCCGGTGAAGAACGCGCCCACGGAGCGGGTCACCCGATTCTGCGCATTGAGCGCTGCCATGAGATCCAGGGCACTGAAAGTGACTGCCTTCTCGAGGATTTGCCTGGAGACGGCCTCCATCTGCGTCGGATCCGGTTGCCGCGGTGCGCCCAGCAGGGGCGCGACGGCCGCGACCAGCTCACCCACGCTGCTGTGAACAGCGTCCTCCCAGTCGACGTGGTCGAGCGCCGGACGGAACAGGGGCAGTGCAAGCCCGTTGACCTCCGCATTCGCTACCTCGAGGGCGTGCCGGGCGGCCTCCTCGATTTCGGTTGCCGCAACCTGTCCGGTCGCGATCAGTTCACGAAGTCCGAGGCCGTCGTATCGCGCGTACTCGTCGAGATCCATGAGGTTCCTGCCGTCGATGCTGCGCGTGTCGCGACCGAACCCCCTCGCGGGCAGGAAAGAACTTCCAGATCAACGCACTTCCGATGGCGCCGAGCACGATCATGCCGATGCCCACAGCGTCCGGTAGGGAGTCGGTGACCCAACCGAAGATCCCCGCGACCAGGACGAACGTCGGAACCCAATCGACAAGCTTGATCATCGACGGGGAAGGCTCGTCTTCACCCCTCGCCGCTGCGCTCTTCGCCCCGGCATAATCCGGATAGAACTCGGTGAACGCGATCGCGAAGAATATGGCTGCCAGCTGCAGCACCCAGCCGGTCCAGAAGTTGTTCGGGTCGCGCATCGCGGCGTCGCCGATCAGGCCGACCGCGGCCGAGAAGGTGAACGCGCCTGCCCAGACCACCGAAATCACGTAGTTGATCTTCATGAAGACCGGTGAGCCCCAATATTCTTCGGGTGTTTGCTCTTGGGCGTACGGCAGGGTGAACGGCCTGCGCGCGACCAAGGTGGCGATCACGAACAGCGCCAGCGCGACGTTGGTGAGCTCGCCGGCCCAGATCTCCATCCAGTCGATGACACCGTCCGAGGCGACCAGGCCCACCGCCGCCAGCACGACGAAGAATGCTGCGCCGAACACATCCAGAGCATGGAGCGTGATACCGCGCCGCCTGCTCAACCACATGTTCGCGAGGACCACGCCGAGCGCGAAACACACGGCCTCTTCGAACCTGTCCGGCGACGACAGCACCGACATCAGAATCCACGGCGCGATGCCCGACAGTGGCGACCGGAGGTACCCGTCGAGGACTTTCGCCATGGACGAGAGCCTATTGCGCAGCAGGTCGGGCGTCGGGTCTTCCGAGGTGAACGAGGCCGTTTCGAAATGGTGTTGCCCCGCCCTTCGGGCCGTGCGTCGAACCGAAGCTGCTGCTCGACGCGAACGAGGGGTGAGAACTCCTCGGAGTGAGACGACTGGTAACACCAGCGTCAGGAACGGAGATCTTCCGAGCATGAAGCAGCTCGTCGCCGGCATCGCCGTGCTGATGGTCATCGGCCTGGTCGTCGAGCACTGGGCCATCATCCTGATGGTCATCGGGCTTGTGGTCTCAGTGGTGTCACTGTGGGCGTTCGGCACACACCTACTGAGTCGGCGTCGAGCCCGGCACTCGAACAACCTCGCTGAACAGAATCGTCTCGCGGCGCGAGCCGACATCGAGCACCAGCATTATCTCGCCGGAGACGACCGAGGAATCTACGGCTCGCACATGCCCGCTGATCTCGACGGCGACCTCCGCATCCCCGGCGGATTGCGCAAGCTTCCCCCGACGATCCGGGCCTGGCAGGACGAGAAGAAGATTCCGGGCGGAGCCACCGGGGGATCTATCCCTCCCCGCTGACCAGGGGTTCTAGACGTTTGCAGCGGAACGCTAGCGCTACCCCTCGATTAACCGATCTACCTGTTGAAACACCATCCATCGGCACGCATAGCCCCATTCCAGCCCCCACGGAAACGTCACCCGCTAGCAAAGGAACCGGATGTCGACGCAGCCTCCACCTGATGGGTACGGGTACAACACTCCCCCACCCGACTGGTCCCCTCAGCCTCCGCCCCAACGGCCCAAGTGGCCTTGGATCGTGGGGGCATACTCGTCGTCGCGATCGTTGCTACGCTCGCCGGTCTCGGGATTCTCCTGTTCCGCAATTCGGACCCCGGGTCCGACGGCGCCGTCGCCGCGAGCCCACCGGTTTCCACCGTCACCATCACCGCATCTGCCTCCTCGTCCGCGGCCCGGCCTGCGCCGAGCTCCGCCCCTGCTCCCCGAGGGCTTCCGAACAACGGCATTCTCAAGGTCGGCACGGACATCGCGCCCGGCGAGTACGCAATCCGTCCCACCAGCTCCTCCGGCGCCTACTGGGAGCGACTGTCGTGCCTGACCGGCGACTTCTCGTGCATCCTGGCCAACGACAACGTGCAGGGAAACGGCTACCTGACCGTCCTTTCGAGCGATATCGCGCTGCGGATCGACAGCCTCGAGCTGATTCCGACCGGTAATCCCGCCCCCGCCACGACACCTCCCACCGCTCCCCCCACAGGATCTCCGCCTTCTGCTCCTACGCTCGACAACACGGACCGGCAGGGGTTCGTCGGCGTACCGCAGGCTCGCTGCAACCACACCAATCCCGCCGTCGCCGTCGGCCGGACCACCGAGTCACTCGTCGTGGTGTGCGAGACCGGAGCGGGACGGTACTACTACAAAGGCGTGCGCCTGCGCGACGGAGCAGCAATCGAGATCGACGACCCCGTGGCGACCGACGACGGTTTCACCGCCACGAACGCCGGCGTGCAGTATCGAATTTCGTCCAGCTCGCTACTCATCACCAAAGGGTCCGACCTCCTGGCGGAGGAACCGATGCTGCAGTACTGGTCGCAGTGGCCCGTGAGAGTCTCGTAGAAAGCCCGGGCAACATCCGATGAAACAGTTCCTCATATTCTTCGCCGCGCTCATGATCCTCGGCCTGGTGGTCGAGTACTGGCGAATCCTGGTCGTGCTGATCGTCGTCCTCGCCCTCGTCGCGGCGGCAGTCCCCGTGGCAGCCATGATCCGAGACGCCGCGAAACGAACGCTCGAGGCCGAGCGGGATCGCGACGACCGCGCGCGCGCGGAGCGGTCGCGCCTGGCGGCAAGAGCGAAAACCCAGCACGAGTGGTATCTCGAGGGCGATGCCCGCGGGATCTACGGCGCCTACCCTCCAGCCGATCTGGACACGCTGTAGAGGTGCGGCACAACGGCCCTCATCGGGACCCGAGTCGGGATCCGAAGCGGCCGAGCCGGTCGCCGGTGGGATGATGATCCGCATGCCCATGCCCTCACCACTACCCGTCAGGAACGGGGTCGGGCCGACGCGGCTGCGTGTCCCGTCGTCCGGGCCGTGGGCCACGATTGCCGAGTACGTCGTCGCGAGATTCGACCATCTGAACGCCGACGACCTCTACCGACGGTTCGACGACGGCGAGATCGTGAGCATCGACGGCAGTCCGATCGGTCGCGGCACGACCCTGAGCGCGCACCGGTTCATCTGGTACTACCGCGATCTGCCGGTGGAGGAACCGGTGCCGTTCCACGAGCAGATCCTGCACGCCGACGACGATCTCGTCGTGATCGACAAGCCCCATTTCCTTCCCACCACCCCGAGCGGGCGATACCTGCGCGAGTCTGCGCTCGTCCGATTGCGGACCCGCCTCGACAACCCGGACCTGACGCCCATCCATCGACTCGACCGCGCAACCGCCGGCGTGGTGATGTTCTCGGCTCGTCCCGAAACGCGCGGCGCCTACCAAACGCTGTTCGAGAAGCGGCAGGTAACGAAGGTCTACGAAGCGGTGTCCTCGCGCCCGTCGGGGTGGGACCCGGATGTACCGGCGCTTGCCGGACGCGCCGTGCCCGTCGTCCACCGCAATCACATCGAGGCGCGACGCGGCGAATTGCGGGTCGTCCTCGACGACTCCCGTGAGCCGAACTCGGAGACACTGATCGAGGTACTCGAGACCGGCGTGAGCGCCTCCGGACGTGCGGTGCTGCACACGATCCTGCGGCCGCACACCGGACGAATGCACCAGTTGCGGGTGCATCTGGCGGTGCTCGGTGCCGGAATCCTGGGCGACCGCTTGTATCCGGACCTGCTGCCCGAAGCGCCGGACGATCATTCCCTGCCACTCCAATTACTCGCGCGGGAACTGGAATTCACCGATCCGCTGTCGGGGATGCCGCGGCGGTTCGTCACCCGCCGGACGTTGAGCGAAGCGCCCGTTCCGGAAAGCTGAAACCCGAAGTGCCTATTCGGTCAACCTGCCGGGCCCCGCACTGTCGGCAAGCTTGAACTCGGCCGGTTTCCGGTACCGCGACGACCGTGAAACACCCTGCCGTCGATGAGGATGCTGCGGATACGAGTACGGTGCGGAAACCCAGGCGCTTAGTCTTGTCCGCATGGCAGATCCGAACGCCGAACACCTGCATCCCGGATCCCTCGACGAGTGGCACGCGTGGCTGCGGGACAACCACGATCGATCCACCGGCATCTGGCTCGTATTCTGGCGCAAGGGGTCCGGCAACACGCCACTCGACTACGACCAGGTCGTGCGGGAAGCGCTGTGCTGGGGATGGGTCGACGGGCATACCCGCACCATCGACGAATTCCGCCGAGGCATGTGGTTCACCCGACGCGGCCGCAACAGCGCGTGGGCCGCGTCCAACAAGGCACGCGTGACCGATCTGCTCGCAGAGGGACGAATGCAGCCTGCGGGAAAGGCCGTCGTCGACGACGCCAAGCAACGTGGTCTGTGGACGCTGCTCGACGACGCCGAGGCTCTCGTCGAATCTCCGGAGCTCACCGCAGCCCTCGACGCCGACCCACAGGCTCGCACCCATTGGGACGCGTGGCCGCCGAGCGTCCGCAAGTTCGCGCTCGGCCAGATCGCATTCGCGAAGCAGCCGGCGACCAAGACCAAGCGGATCGCCGGCATCGTCGAAAGGGCCACCCGCAACGAGCGGCCTTGATCGGCACGGGCACACGCGGCGCGGTCGACGTCAGGCGGGCTCCCGCATCACGCCGAAATGGCGCGCCGTTCCGGAAATGCCTGGCAGCTCCTGCACGGGCGACCAGGTCTTCAGCCCGTCGGTGCTGTCGGAGTAGAGATACTTTCCTTCGGTGTAGGCGTCGAGATATATCCGCCAGGTGCCGTCGGGTAGCTGCACCACAGCCGGGCCCTCCCGCAGAACGCCCCAATCTCCAGGTGGGACAAACGAATAGGGTCCGGTCACCGACTGCGCAACCGCGTGCTCGACAACCTTCTTGTGCTCGTTCTTGGTAAAGGCATGGTAGGTCGATCCCACCTTCACCACGGTGGTGTCGACGTGGTCCGCGCCGATCCCGACGAGCGGAACAGGCGGGCTCCACAACCTGAGCGACGGTTCCAGTGCCGTCGTCAGATACGGCACGAATCCTCCACCGGTCGAAAGCGAGAGGATGACGTGGACGCGGTCTCCGTCCACGAACCATTCGGGTGCCCAGGCTTTGGTGACGAAGGGCGACAGCGACGGTCCGTCCCGGAACCCGGCCGACCCCGAGAATCCCGGCGGGCTCGGAGGGCCTTTACCGTCCCCTGTGCCAGGCATGAATGCGCAGCAGAACGGGACCGGTAAGACCCCCAGAAACGTCCAGTCGCTGCGGTCACTGCTGCGTGCGAAGCCGATGTTCGCCCCGTCGACTGTCGTGTAGGTGAGGTAGTAGAACCCGTCCGTGTGCCGGAAGATGCTCGGGTCACGCACCACCCCCGACGGGGGCCGAAACGCCGAGATCCGGACGGGTTGGAACTCGGCGCCGTCCTCAGTCTCGTAGACATCCATATCGCGATCGCTGGCGTTGCTGAACGCCACCATCGTGTATCGCCAGTCGGGCTGTGTAGCGCCGCTGTTCCCGGGGGCCGCGACCAGCAAACCTACGACAGCGAGCATCACCATCGACATCGAGGAGAAGCTGGATCGTTTCGTCACAGTCACCGGTGCAGTATCTATGACAACAGGCGCATCACGCGTCACTTCGGCCACAACGCACGTGGATCGTCACCCACCCCACAGGTGACCGCAGCCGCAGTGGAAAGACAGCCGCGCGGTGCTACACCGCGCGGCTGTCCTACCCGCATGCGCTTGCGCGCCCGGCCAGGGCCTCAGACGTTGAAGCGGAACGCTAGCGAGAGGCCAGTTTAGCCTATCTACCTGGTGAAATGCAGTTCCGGGCGCGGGCCTTAGCCCCGTTGTAGCCCCATATGCCGCCCTGAGGCTCACAGCGTGACATGATGCACAAGACCACAGCCGCCGATCTTGTAGGACGATCGCATTGAACACCTGGCCCGACCACTATCCGGTGCAGTGCCCTCCCGATGACGCGCGCCCGGCAGCTGGCGTGTTCTACCGGTTAGTAGATGAACTCCCTCCCGTCGACGTGGACGCCAAGAGCCATCTCGAACTGAAGATAGAGGGCCACAAGCGTTTCCGGAAGCGCAAGTTCTCGGACGATTGCATCGCCGCAGGTTTGAGCATATTCGGTCAGTACGAATCAGTTGTTGCGAAACAAGAGCTTATCCCGGCGCTCCGCGACAAGAAGGTTGCAAGGGGCGACGTATCCGGACCTGGACTAATCAAACAGACTGGACAGGACGCGGACCATCACACCTGGTGGCGCCCTGCGGGTGACTCCGACTGGGGCATGTTCGAGGTAGTGGCATGAACTGGTTGCCTCGCTACACAATTTTAGGTGAATTGCGCCTACTGGAGACCTTCGCCTACTACGACGGCCCTCGACTATTCAGCTGCGCTTCTAATCTCGGGCAGAACTACCTTGCCATCTGGGTGGAAGAAGAGGAAGAGCACGACGTCTGGCTTTACATGCCGATTTCGCCGTCGAGACTATCCTCCATTAGGTCGGGAGGGATCTCTCTCCGGAGCTCAATCCTGTACGCAGAAGGATTCATCTACGAAGTCCATATACCTGACGACGAAGAACTAATCGACACGATTCCGTTCGCTCACTCAGGCCCACGCATCAAACCTGACTGGCTCCCTGCCCCGAACCGATATATCAAGCTCAAAACGGAAACACTCGAACCCGCTACGTCAGCTGATGAGTTGTCACAAACCGCTCGCGCTGAGCACCGGGGGCGGCTGAGGGTCGAAATTGACCCCTCGAATGAGATGAGGAGCACTGCGCCGACACGGTCGGTTGGGCGCCTGCTCATTCAGCTCCAGAACACACTCGACGGTCTTGGCCTTTCAATTCTGGAGGAGGAAGGGGGCACCCGCGGAAAGATTCCGGGCCGCGTCACCAAGGAAACTACCAGCGAGGTGGTCGGCCTCAGTGCAGCCAGCTTTGTCATTGACCTTGCAGCTGCCAATTACGACGACCTGCATGGCTCCGTGTTCGCCAGATGCGCTGAAACCATTGTGCATCTCTTTGACGCCGAAGCATCATCTGGGCAACTTCAACAACTGATCAGCCCACTTCACCCACGGGCTGTGACTGGCTTCCGGAAACTCTTGAGCGAGATCTCCAACCTCAATGGCCCTGCGACTATAGCCACTGCGAGTAGCAAGACTGAATACACTGCGGCCAGCCTCACCAACGAACAAATCGACAAGTTGCTCCAGACGCTTACATTCCTCGCCCCCGACCAACAAGAAGAACCCATCACAGGAAAGATGTATCTCCTCGGCGGGCAAGTAGAAAAGCAAACTTTCGAAGTCCGTCCCGACGGGTCAGACGTTACCTATCGAGGTTATATCGACGAGCAAGCAATACCGGGTTTTCTAAACTCTCCGCTCGGATCCTATTATTATGTCCGACTTAATGTTTCGAGTACAACCGATGAGTTTACAAACGATAAGAAATACACCTATCGACTCATGCAAATAACTGACACAGACTAACCTCTGATCGCTCGCACGTTTCCCATTGCTGGTACTGCCGGGGCTGCGAAGGCCGCGCCCATCGCGTTGGCGACGTGATCGCTGGCGTCCTCGTACAGGTGCCCGTAGGTGTCCATCGTGATCTTGAACGACGAGTGCCCCAGGTGTGCCTGGATGGCCTTGGCCGGGACGTTGGCCGCGATGAGGAGCGCCGCGCAGGTGTGGCGCATGTCGTGGAAGCGGAGCGCGCTTGGTAGCGCTGCCTTGGCGACCGCTGCCTTCCACCACTTCAGGTAGAAGTCGCGGCCCCAGCTCAGCGGAGTGGTCGCTCCGTCGGGTCCGGGCCACACGTACGCCTCGGGAGCGAAGGCCCCCGCTTTACCGCGCTCGGCAGCAAGGTCGGCCAGGGCGTCGCGCAGCCGGGGTGGGATGGGCACTACCCGCGTCTTGCCGTTCTTCGGCGGGACGACGGTCCAGTCGCCGTTCTTCACGGTGCTGATGCTTTCCGCGACGGTGATGCGCCCGCGCAGTAGGTCCACGTTCTCCCATCGCAGGCCGCAGCACTCCCCCGCTCGCATTCCTGTCTGCGCGGCAAACCGCACCAGCAACCCATAGGCGGCGTCACCGCTCGTCTCTTCCATCGCCACGGCCAGCCGCTCTACCTGAGCCGCCGACAGGTACGCCGTCGATGCCGTATCACGGTGCGCCTTGGGCAAGTCGTCGCGTGTGAGGCCGTGCGCCGGGTTGCCCCGTAGGTACCGGGCGCGCACGGCGGCGTCAAGCACCTGCCGCATTACTCGCACTGCGTTGTGGACCGTGCCTGGTGCCAGTGGCTTCCCTACTGAGGTTCGGCCGGCTCGCTCCCGGTACCGCGCGTCTCGCTCTGCGCGAGGCGATTCCGCCTTCGCTGGCTTGTTGTTGTGACCGACCCGCTTACCGTGCAGGGACAGGTCCGTAATCCACGCGACCAGGTCCATCGTGGTGATGCTGCCGACCGCCCTATCCGCGAACGCGGGATAGATGCGCTGCTCCAAGATCGTGCGGTACGACTGCTCGGTCTTCGGTCGCAGGTTACGGCTGCCCAACCACAGCTCCGCCACTTCACGGAAGCTACGCCGTGCGTCGCTGGGGTCGATGTAGTCGCCCCGGTTGCGGTCGGCCTTGATGTTCTCGAGGAACCGCTTCGCCTCAGTCCGCGTGCCGAACGTCTTGCTGCGGCGCTTCCCGCCGTCGTCGTACCACCGCGCCTGGAATCGTCCGGTGGTCTGTTCACGAATTGCGTAGCGGTTGGTCATGTTTCGCTCCCTTGCCCTCCAACGTTTACTCACATCCTAGCGGTCCAAACGTTCAGCTCACACGTCAGTAACGTTGCCCGAGTGGAGCTTTCAACTGCAACGACGAATGAATGAGCCTCGCCTATAGCCCTACGCCAGCCCCACGGGCCAGAATTTTCGCCCTAGCGCTTGAGTTTTGGGGTGCACCCTGCCCGTACCGCCCAGCCGCCCCGCTGGTCCGATGCGGCGACGGCCAGGCGGCAGCGAATGGGGTCAGGTGCGGTGGTTACGCCTACGCACCCGGCGCGGTGGCGGGGTGGTGCGTCGCACCTCGACGACCGCGTCCTCGTAGTGCATCAGCCCCAGATCCACTACCTCGTCGGCCGGGGCAGGAATAGCCTCGAGAGCCGGTCGTGGGGCGAGCTGCGCCCGTTCCTCGTCGCGCTGACGTCGTAGATCTTCCGCGTCGGCGGCCTGGAGGTCTCGCAGTTCCTCGTAGACCCACGCCCAGCGCCTCACAGGGCACCTCGCGGGGGCGCGGCCTCACCGAGTAGAGAAGCACACACAGCACCGAGGCAGCAACGGTCCCATTTGAACTCGCTATCAGCTAAACGATTATGCTTGATCGTGTTTCGACCTTTCCGTTGGAGCGCCACCTTCTCTGGAGTGATGACCTTCATGACCGCTGCTGCGACCTCCGCATCGGTAAGCGACTGCCCCACCACCGAATACACGTGGGAGCGCCCATGAGCCGCCACCGTCAACAGTCCGGCCTCCACGCACAGGGTCCGCCCGAGATGGAAGAAGTACACGCGTCTACGCGGATCGCGGTCCGTTGCCGAGACTCCCGCGTGCTCGCTGATCGCCTTCACGTTCGGCACCTCGCCCGCCGCGATGCACTCCACCACCGCCCGGTATGCCAGCACCGCGCCTTCTACGGCTCGTTCTTCACGGGGGCGCCCGACCGTCCCCTTTTTCGGAAAGCTCATCGTCAGTTCCATGTCTTCTCCTTTGATGCAGACGACCTCGACAAGTTGGCCGGGGTGGTTGTTGTTAATGCCGCGAACGCAGTCACACCCCGAAGGGGGTGCAGCAGGGTACATGCACCCCCTTCGTTTCCGATCCGGCCCCCCAGGGGGCCTTCCCACGAATGAATTTCTCTCTCTTATCTGGTCTTTCAAGGTCAACCTAACTTTTGGGTGGCCCACGCATAGGGGGGTACATGTACCCCCCTGCACCCCCTTTGCGTGGCACACTGTCATTCCTTCCCCGCGAGCGTGATCCGCCACGTCGGCGCGCTGTTCCGGGCCGCATACCGCTCGAGTTCCACCTCGCCCCGAGCAACGAGCAGTTCCACGGCGTCGTCCATCAAGCCCTTGTCTCGAGAGAGGAAGCTCTTGCACTTTCCGCGCTCCATCTCGCCAACTTCCTTCAGGCGCTTCATGATGCGATCGCAGACCCGCGCCAAGCCGTCCTTCTGCAACACCTCCACCTTGGCGAGCTCGCGTCGTCCTTCGGCTTCGCCCCGAACCTGATTGGACTTCTCTGCTTCGGAAGCAATTACCTTCTCGACCTCACAGCGGGTGCGGTTACTGATCTCCATCACGACACCGGCCAATTCCCAATCGTCGTCGCCTACCTTGTCGTAACGTCCGTTCATCACCATCAAGCCGACCGCCACCTTGAGCCGCGTCATCAATGCGTGGCCGTCGAGGGGATTCGCGTTGGGATTGCCTCGCACCACCATGCGGCGCTGCGTAATCACTTCATCCCGCACGCTTTCGGGGATGGCAAGCACGATGAAGCTCTTCGGATCTGCGGGAACCGTCACCAATGCGATTTCTCCCGTATCAGCACGGACGGCTGACAGGCCGGTTTTGGGCTGCGGCCAGGGACCCACGACGATCGGTTCCGGTTCGGCAGGTTCAACATCAGGCGCTTCGGGGTCGATGGTCGGCATCCACAAGAAACGCTGCGGAGTGCCGCCGTCGGCATCGTCCAAAAGTGGCTGTGCTTTGGTCGGTTGCGCTCCCACTATCATCGTCAGCCGGTAACGGTGCGCCTCTATCAACACCGCTTTGGTCTTGTCACGATTGGCGAACCCGAGTGAGTCGCCCGTCCACGCAGAGCGAAGGGTCGGGAACAGCGTCGATCCGCTGCGGCCACCCTGCGCAGTGAGTGACTCGACCTCGTCCACTGTGAACATGACGCGCGTCCGCAGGCCGACGAACTCCTTCGCCTTGGCGTCGTACGCGGCGAACTGATCCACCAATCCTTCACCGCTGCCAACGTTTCGCACGTGTACCTGTCCGTCGCCAGGGAGCTTGAGCTGGACCAGGTCGCGTGCGGCAGCGCGGGTCACGCTCTTACCCGCGCCCGACGGTCCGACCAGCGCGACGTAAGAATTCACGCTGCCATGACTACCGACCAGCGGAGGCAGCACCACGCGCGGAGGAATCACCGCGAGCGCTCGCACCATCGCAGAGCCGAACAGCGCCCAAGGTGCGATCATCCGCGCCTGCGCGAACTGACGCACTGCCGCCAGCTCGGGGCGCGCCGTCCAGAACGCTTCCACTCGTTCCTCGAGGGCGATCTCGTCACGGTTCAGGCGGACCAGCGTCTCTTCTGGGTCGACAAGCAGCGCCTGTGCTGCCGCCCACTGAGCCCCACGAACGAACTCGTCCCGGCTGGGCCGCGTACGGCCTTCGCGCGCTGAGAGTTCCTTGTCTTCGAATGACTTCTTGAACACCCTTTGCACGGTCGTGTAGACGTCATCCGCCGGATACGCTCCGGCGATTGCCTCACGGAATCCCATAGCCAATGCGTTGATCATTGCCTCGTGCCGGGAACCGTTTTCCTTGAGCTCCCTCTCAAACGTCTTTATCAGGCCAGTGAACGCAGGCATCCGCTCGCTGCGGGTGTAGGTGTCGAGGAACGCCTTCATCTCGTCGGGCGCAAGCAACGGCGCTTCGTGTTCGGGAGCGGCACGCAGGCACTCAAGCAATTGCGGTGCCTCGCTCACGAGCGGCACCGGGCCGGGTTCCGGCCACAGGTAACCGCCGCCTTTCGTATCAGCGTCGACGTGCGGAGTCGGGGCCGCGATGATGACGCCGTTCTTGCCGCGCACTTCTCCAAACATCCGGAACGCCCCGGCAGAGTTGCCGTACGCCTCTCCCACAGGAACACCGAACACGTAGTGCCCGCGATCGTTCGCTCCTTTGCGAGTGCTCTGGAACCGTCCCTTACACAGCCCTTCCCGCATTTCACGAGGAAGGTCGTTCAGAGCTTCCACGTCCAGGTCGAACACGATTGCCCCGGACTTTCCTACGTGCAAAGCGATTCCGTGTTCCTGGTTCTCGTACCACCACTGCTCGATCTGTTCAGCGTCGCGGGAGGACTTCTCCGGCCACTCTGCACCAAGCACGCTGCCGGGGTTCTTCGTACCGGGCCTGACCGGCACCACGAACCACCCGGCTGAGGCGTAGGCCAGGGCAGCTTCGGCAAGCGTTAGCCCATTCACATTGGGGATGTAGAGCGAGGGATTCGTCTCTGCCGCTGATGATTCCGTTAGTGCAGAGTTTGCTTGCGATGCTGGCGTATTGGTATGCTTACGGGGCATTACTGTTCCAATCTTGTAAATGATGTTCCCAATTACGTCCTGGAAGATGCGAATTGGGTTCGGAACTTGAAGACAACGCCCGCCTTGGTCGCGACACCAAGGGGGCGTTGCTTATGCGGGGTACCCCTTAGCCTACTACGCTGCTTTCTGGGATACGTTGCGCTGTATAACATCTCAGAGAACCGGTGCTGTATAATGTGGCTAGCTGACACCGTCAGCTGGAGAAGGCTCCGCTCTCCGATTAGAAAGGGCGCGTTCGGTTCACACCGAGCGCGTCTTTTCCCGTTGTGGCGCTTGACCTATGCGCCGCACTGCCGGGTGTCCCGATTTGGGCTGCCAGTCCGACACGGCGAGCCTCAAGGGGCCACGATAGGCCAATGAGCCGCACTGCCGGGTAGCGCACAAGACCCTGCACACCGGTGCACAGCCGGTAGCTGCCCGGAGGTAGAACCCATACGCCGCCGCACCATTCGCGGCCTTCCTCGTCCACCACTATCGTGCGGCCGAACCATCTACGAATCCTCACGGCTCGACCGAGATACAGGTCCGGCGCATCCGGCAGACTTCGGCCGGCCACGATCACCGACCCCGGTTCACACGCCCTGGCTCTCATCACACGTCCGCCCAGTCCAGACCGTCGTGGTCAAGCTCCGACCTGCATCGACGGCACGCGGACATTACGTGAACGATTGCCCCACAACTAACCATCAGGTACGACTCGCAGTTGTAGTTCTGGCCGCGCTCGCAGAGCCAGCACGCCCAGGTGCTGTGCGCGATCTCGCGAGCGACTTCCTCTCTCGGCCAACCGATCGGAACGATCACAGCCATGCTCTGC
The DNA here is from genome assembly GCF_036327435.1 of Rhodococcus chondri. Taxonomy (NCBI): domain Bacteria; kingdom Bacillati; phylum Actinomycetota; class Actinomycetes; order Mycobacteriales; family Nocardiaceae; genus Rhodococcus; species Rhodococcus chondri. Next base: position 15,302 of record NZ_JAUZMZ010000091.1, read on the forward strand.
GGAACCGGATAGTCGCTGTCGTACGTCAGCTGGCGGCAGTGCAATACCACGATCCCGGCGGGCTGGCCTCCACTTTTGAGCGCCTTCAACTGGCGGTCCTGAAACGACCCGCGCTCAACGCCGTCCGGCCGTTCGCGGATGCTGAGAGCTACCCCATCGTGAGCTCGGTCGAGACCGTCGCTGACAGAGGGGTACTCCCTCGCCGCCGGAGACAGGGGCCGTTGCGGTTCGTCAAGGAAGTACGGTTCCCGAACGGCCCGAATCTGATCCACAATCGGGTCGCCCACCCCGCGCATCGCATCCGAGTCACCGCGTTCGTGTGCGTCCAGCGCGGGGAACATCAGCCGCAGTTCATCCCGAGAGTATTCGCGCTTCATGCCACACTGCCCCGGTCGTTGCGACCACCGATCGCCAGACTCTGCAGGAAATCCCACAGGTCGCGGTCGCTGTACCAGTTCTGCCCTGCGATCTTGAAGCGTCGCAATTCGCCCTTCTCGGTGGCATTGCGAATGCGCGTGTCGGTGATGCCGTGAACCCCGACCTCGTGGAAGAACTGAACCGCCCCGGCACGACCTTTGCGCGTCGGCAGGTTGGATAGCTCTTCGCGGTTGATCGGCGCTCGGCGGGCCGGACGTTGCGGTGTTGCCATCGCGCGGGACTGGCCGTATTGCTGGCTCATTGTCAGAACCTTCCGTTGCATATGAGAGAACGCACGCGTCTCCCATGATCGTTTTCTCAGGGATGTGCGCGCTTCTCTGCTCAGAAGGTGAGCCGCGATGCTGCCTCGGACCGGGCGGTGACCGGCGATTGAACCGCTTTGTTAAAGGCGTCGACCAGAATTCTTACGTTTACGTGAGGGGGCTGCGTTTCGTATAGGTGCCGCACCTGCGCCGTGGTGGCCGCTGTGGTGCGCTGCCAATACTGCCACGATGGCCGCAGCAAAGCAAACGGCACGCAGCCAAAGCTGCTGATAGGGAACGTATTCCACCGCTCGCGACGTCAGTTTGGCGTGTCGAGGCCGAGTGTGATTTGCCGTCTCATCTCAACGCTGACAGCCTCGGACGGAATTGGGGTCCGTAGTGACCGCGAACGTAAGTCAGGGAGTACTTCCGGCCGACACAGCAGAAGACCCCGCGACGACGAACCGGAGAGAACTTCGTCGCGGAGTCTTCTGCGAGTAGCCACCCGGAGACAAGTCGATCCGGGCCTTGCTCGCACCGTCGCCAGAGCATGCTCACGCCCGACGGCTAGGCCGCGGGAGGGGGTCGAATCCTCCTCGCGGGGTCTGTGGAGTTGTCTTGTAAGTTGGGATGCCGCGCCCCGCCGGAGAGGCAAGGCAACCAACGGGACGCGGCAGTCTGGGTGGCGCTGGGCTGTGGCCGTTTAGACCTAGCTGAGCGTCGCCAGGGCTGCGCTGCGGGCGCGGCTGGGGGGTTGGCTGGCCCGCCCCGCAGGTCAACCGCTACTTCTTGAGCTTCGTGCCTGCCGACGCTCGCCGGTTGGGGTTCGGCGTCGCGTTCACGGTGAGCTTCTTTTGCTTCAGCTCCAGCTCGGGCGTGATGTCGAGATGCCGGTTCGGCTTTCCGTGATACCCGACGATGCCCTTCACGAGCACGCCCCGGCCCTTCGGCGTCTTGAACTCAGCGCCGATCTTCAGCCCCTTGTATTCGCCGCCCTGGCCCACGACGAGATTCTTACTGAAGCTGCTGCTGACGTAGCTCTTGCCGACGCCCGTGGCGACCTTCGTCGCTCCGTTTTTCGTCGCGGGCTTCGCGGCAGACCGAGCACCCTTCGCTGTAGTGGCGACCTTGGTCCCCACGCCAGCGAACCGGCCCCAGCCCGGTCGCGGCGTTGATTCCGTCGGCGGGCCATGTCAGCTACCCCGTCGTTCCAGCTCGTCAGCCAGGGCGCGTAACCCCTTCGGTTCGGCCGTCTTCGGCGCTTTGCCGCGATACCGCCCGCCGTCGGCCGGCAGCGCATCCTCCAGGCCCTGAGGCGTCAGCCCCGGACCCCAGGAGTACTCGCCGGCATCGGGGTGCCCCTGAGCAACCGGAATATCCTCCACCGGGCCATACGCGCCGTTGCGCCAGCTCATCAGGACCACGCCCACGCGGGAGCGGTGTAGGTGAGCTCGGTGGTCACCTGCACGACGCACGCCGCGCTGCGGTACCGGATGCCGCAACCGAACGACCGCTGGAAGAACGAATCCTGCAACGGGTACCGCTGATCGCGGCCCGGAATGATGCGCAGGCCCTGGTACGCGGGATTTGTGTGCTGACGGAGCGCGACGGGGTTCCGGGCGCTGTTCGGCCCGCCCGTCGCCACCACGGCGAAGTAGCCCGCGGGGACGAAGTAGCTGGGGACGATCCAGACCGGGCCGTAGCTGCCGAGCACCTCCAGACCGCCGAACTCACCGGGGGCAATCTGACCGACCACATTCTCGGCGGTCAGGTATGCCGGGGCGCTGTCCGACGGGACGAAGTCGAACTTCGACGTGACGCCGTTGGCCTCAACCCCCGCGCGGAACGTGCTGATCTCTTCGGCCTCGTTGGGGTGGCACAGCACGATCAGCCGCGTATCCACCGAAGTGCCGAAGCCCTTCAGCCGCACCGCGTTGATTGCGTCCAGCAGATCGCCGGGGTCGATGGCCGCGTTGCCGCTGGCGAGGTAGTGACTCGTCGTGGTGGGGAATTCCAGCCCCGCGTGCGGGGGCGGTGCCATGCCATCGGTGCCGTTCCACAGGCCGAACACGCGGTGCAGGTGCTCGTTGGTTCCTTCGGCGGGGTTGAACAGCCGCCGCAGCAGCGTCCCCGTCACGAGACGGTTGTCGGCCTCCAGCGCGCTGTTTATGGAAGCCTGCACCTGTTCCGCAGTAGCCGAGCGCAGGAACTTCCACGTCATGCGGCTTGCGAGGTCATAGTCCTTGAAGTCGTAGCCGAGAATTAGCGCATCCGGAGCACCACGCAGACCGACCGGCTCACCGAACTCGGAAGCTTCTTCGAAGTTGTCGCTGGTGGCCCGCTGCGGGATCGCGTCGCCAACGTTGGTCGTCGGGTAGCTGATGAGCGCTGCCAAGGCAGACCGTTCGCGGTTGTAGAGCGACATCGCCGTGGCGGCCTGCGTCCAGATGGCGTTCAGGTCCACGCCGTCGGAGGTCTGGTTGACCAGCACGTCGCCTTCGGTGGCGTAACCGCCGTCACCGCCCCAGGCGTACAGCTGAGAAATATGGGTGTTCATCGATTGCTCCAATTCGGTACGAGAGTTGACGGGCGAGCGAACCGAGCACTGCTCAGGTTCTGTAATTGCTGCCGGTCTCTGACCGAACTGGGTACTGCTGATTGCTCAAAATATTCGCGGACTCTGTCACGCGGGTAATACGAAAATCCGCTGATCTCGACCGGGTGCCGGGGTACTGCGGGAACCGGGTACTGCCCGGTTAACGCCAGGCTACGGCTACTGGTGGCCGCGCGCCAATGCAAACGCCCTGCTACCCGACGGAACTAGTTCCCGAGTAGTTCTGGGGTGTGGCTGTGGTAGCCGCTACTAAGGCACCGTGCGTTCCTAGCTGCGACGATCCGTCGTTCGTAACTGACTTACAACTGGTGGCGCGAGTCGGGGATAGCAGACCGTTCTTACATAAAATCCTCCGGGTGCTTTCCGAGTCCGACTAGAGACCATAATCCCCCTGGTAGGTAACGATGCGGTGAGCTTTTGTTAGCAGAGGACTTTGTCGGTGAACGGTGGCAGAATCCCATCTATGGGATTTGATGCGCACGTTCTAAAAGTCATGATCTCCACGCCTGGAGATACCACCGATGAGGTTGAGGCAGTGAGCAAAGCGCTACACGGTTGGAACGGTTCGCGCGCGGAGGGTGCGCAGACTGTTCTGCTGCCGCGCTTCTGGAAGGCCGACGCGGTCCCGACACTCAATGCATCGGGGGGCCAGAGCGTGATTAATTCTCAGCTAGTGGACGATGCCGACATAGTTGTTGCGTTGTTTGATTCACGACTCGGGCAGGCAACAGATAACGCTGTTTCGGGAACTGCCGAGGAGATCGAACGTGCTGCCGAGGGAGGTAAGCCTGTTCATGTGTATTTCTCAGATGAGCCGATCGATCGAAAAAACGCGGACTACGCGGAACTCGGACGCCTACAGAAGTTCCGTGAGGAACTGCAAGGAAAGGGACTGCTAGGCGTCTACGCAGATCTTAATGACCTCGCTTACAAGGTACGGGATGCGATCGAAAGCGACGTCAACGGCCTTGGGCTGGGAGCACCCTCAGTCGTCCGCAAGGGAGAGCACGCACTGCCACGGCTCAGCGTGGTCCGAGAGACCAATGCTAAGGGAACAACAGATGACTACGTTGTGATCGAGAATAAGAGCACAGCTATCACGGCTGAGGAACTGCGCATAGACCTTCAGGAATGGCAGAACTCGGTGTTCCGCCAGAATGACGACCCATTCAGTCTCCCGCCTCTCCATAAAATCCGGTGGCCTGCCGCGTTTTCAATGGGCGACGCGACGCAGATCAACGCGACGCTCACCTGGACGGAACCGAGCGGGCCTCAGTCCGTCGAGTTGCCGGTGACTTATAGCTAGCTGATCCAACCGGCCAAATACTTTAATCACGTTGAGCGCCTCGCCCTGCGGGCGAGGCGCTCTCGGGTGCTGGCCAGGGTGCCGTAGTTGTTGACTTCCGGGGCTGTGACCTGCAGTTTCATGCGTTCAGGACCAGGTCGACCGCGTGGTCAGGGTTGGCGGCCAGTCGTCGGCAGGCCCGGGCGATGTTCGACTGCCC
>NZ_JAUZMZ010000092.1:0-19983 GCF_036327435.1 Rhodococcus chondri
TGGGGGCCGTGACCGCGCCACCCGTGGCTGCCTACACCGCAGTCCTCCTCTCCGACACCGCCACCCCCGCATGGCACTCCGCCTACAAGGAGCTGCCCTTCGTCTTCTGCGGCTCGGCCGCCGCCGCGTCCGGCGGTCTCGGCCTTCTGGGTGCGCCGGTCGCCGAGGCCGGACCCGCACGCGCCTTCGCAGTGGGCGGCGCGCTCGTCGAACTCGCGACCGAGCGACGGATGGAACAGTCGATGGGTCTGCCGGCCGAGACGCTCCACCAGGGCCGGGCCGGCCGGTTGATGAGGGCCAGCAAGGCACTGACGGCGGCAGGCGCCGTCGGCGCGCTCGCCGGACGCCGCAGCCGGGTGCTCTCGATGGTGTCCGGTGCCGCGCTCATGGCGGGTTCGTTGTGCACTCGCCTCGGCGTCTACGAGGCCGGCATCGCCTCGGCGAAGGACCCCAAGTACACCGTCGTGCCGCAACGTGAACGGATCGATCGCGTTGAACCGGTGCGCTACCGGGAGTGAAGGCCTGTCACACGGGCAGAACGAAGGAGTACGGCATGGACTCCGAGCAGGGCACGGACGAGCGACGCGGCACCGCTGCACGGGACGGACAGCCTCCGGGGAATTTCCGCTGGTTGCTGGTGGCGGGCGGCCTGCTGCTGCAGTTCTCGATCGGCGCGGTCTACGCCTGGTCGGTTTTCGGCGGGGCACTGGAGAACGCCGACTCCTGGCAGCTCAGCAAGGTGCAAGCGTCGCTCCCGTTCACCGTCACCATCGGCATGATCTTCATCGGCACCTACGCCGGCGGCCGGTTACAGGACCTCAGAGGTCCTCGCATCGTCGCGCTGATCGGCGGCGTCATCTACGCCTTCGGCATCCTGCTCGCCTCGTTCACCAACGGCTCCGACGATTACTGGCTGCTCATCCTCGGGTACGGCGTCATCAGCGGCTTCGGACTGGGTTTCGCATACATCGTCCCGATTGCCATGCTGCAGAAGTGGTTTCCCGACAAAACCGGCCTCATCACCGGGCTGGCGGTCGGCGGCTTCGGGTTCGGCGCGGTGCTCACTTCTCCGGTCGCCCAGTGGCTCATCAACCAGGACCCCGAGGACCCCACGAGCGCCTTCCTGCCGCTGGGCATCGCCTACCTCGTGATGTCCCTGGCCGGCGCAGCGCTCTTCCGCAATCCGCCCGCCGGTTACACCGTGCCGGGCTTCGAACCTGTCACCGGCGGCGGTGCCGAAGCGGGCCTCGGCAAGGAGTACACGCAGGGGGAGGCGTTGCGCACGCCGCAGTGGTACCTCCTGACCGCGATCCTCACCCTCAGCGTGGCCGCCGGCATCTCTCTGATCTCCCAGGCCAAGCCGAGCGCTACCGACATCGCGGGTTTCAGCGTCACCGGCGCGGCGACGCTGGTAGGTGTACTGGCGATCTTCAACGGAGCCGGCCGAATCGTGTGGGCGGCAATCTCCGACTACATCGGCCGGATGAAGACGTTCACCGCCATCCTCGTGCTGCAGGGCGTGTGCCTGATCATGCTGCCGCACGCCGACAACGTGGTGCTGTTCTCGATCCTGGCCGCGATCGTCTACCTGTGCTACGGCGGCGCCTTCGGGACCATGCCCGCCACCGCCGGCGACTTCTTCGGAGTCCGCAATGCCGGCGCCATCTACGGGCTGATGCTCATCGGGTGGAGCCTGGGGGGCATCATCGGTCCGATCATCGCCTCTTCGCTGATCGGCGAGGACAAGGCATACACCGTCGCCTACACCACCATCGGCGTAATCGCCCTGGTCTCGGTACTGCTGACGGTCGTCACCAAGGTACCTGCAGCACGCCGGGGTTCCGCCGCGGTCGAACCCTAGGCCGGGGCCGGGTCGACGAGGGCGAAGCGCGACCGGGACTCGAGTCGACCTTACTTCCGCGCACCACTCGGAAGCGGTGGACGGGTGAGCACGGTCAGAGCGGTCAGTGCGAGGGCGCCGGTCGTGACGATGGCAATGGCCATCGGTACAGCGGTGTCCGCTCCTCCGAGCCCCACCAGCGGTGACACCACGGCGGCGAGCCCGAACTGCGAGGCGCCCATCAATGCGGAACCGGTGCCCGCGGCTTTCGGTACCTCGGACTGCCCGAGAGCAGTGGCATTGCCCATGATGAAGCTGAGACTGCTCACACACACGAACAGCAGGGGCAGGATCAGCCATGCCCGGTCGCCGGCCACGAGCGAGGCAATGAGCAGCAGAACACCGCCACCGAACAGCGTGGATACCCCGGTCCGCAACAGTGATCGCACCTCGAACCGGCCGACCAGGCGGGTGTTGACGATGTTTCCGGTGATCAGTCCGAGCGAGTTGACGGCGAACACCAGTGAGAACTGCGTGGGACTGAGTCCGAGCACTTCCTGCGTCACGAACGGCGACGCCGAGATATAGGCGAACATCGCCCCGAAACTGAGTGCGAACGTCGCCGCGTAACCGAGGAAGCGCCGATTGGCGAGCACATATCCGAAGTTGCCGATCAGCGCGGAAAGACCACCACCGTGCCGTTTCTCCGGCGGCAAGGTTTCCGGAACGAACAACACCACTCCGGCGGTCATGGCGACGGCGATGGCGGCCAGCACCCAGAAGATGCCACGCCAGCCGATCGGATCGAGCAGCACGCCCCCGAGGATCGGTGCGAGCACCGGCGCGACACCGCCGATGATCATCATGATGCTGAACAGCTTCGCGGCGGCCTTTCCGCGGGCGCGGTCCGCGATGACGGCACGGGCGAGCACGATGCCGGTGCCACCGCTGAATCCCTGGATGAGACGGGCAGCGACGAGAACCTCGATCGTCGGCGCCAGGGCACACAGAGCGCTGCTCAGCGCGAGCACGATCGTGCCGATCAGGAGCAGTCGACGGCGTCCCCAGCCGTCGGAGAGCGGACCGACAACCAGCTGCCCGATGCCGAGACCGGCCATGAAGGTGGTCAACGTGAGCTGCACACCGACCGTGGTCGTGCCCAGGCTCTCCGACATGATCGGCAGACCGGGCAGATACATATCGGTGGCCAACGGCGCCGTGGCCGACAACAAAGCCAATGCACACAGCATCGGCACAGAGATCGTTTTACTCACGAACGAACTCTATCGGCGTGGTCGGTTGCACCGGCCGCTGCCTACGAGCACCGTGGTCCCATGACCCGCGACGACCCGAACGCCGCTTTGCCCAGGCCGCTCGCCGTGCACCTCGAGGAGTTCGCCGAGCATCTGGAACTCCACGGTGGGAGGTCGAAACACACGATTCGCGCCTACCGCACCGACGTCCGGTCACTGCTCGAATATCTGGCCGCCACGAACTCGGACGCGCACATCGCGGATCTCGATCTCGACATCCTGCGGTCGTGGCTCGCGCGCCAGGTGGCGTCGGGTGCCGCGCGCACCACGGTTGCCCGCCGCACCTCGTCGGTGCGCACCTTCACCGGCTGGCTGGTGCGGACAGAGCGACTGGACCACGACCCCGCGGCACGGCTCGCGTCGGCGCGCGCGCACCGCACACTTCCTGCCGTACTGCATGCCGAGCAAGCCCTCGAAGTTATGGAGTCTGCGAGATCGGGTGCGGCGCAGTTGGATCCGGTGGCATTGCGCGACCGCGTCATCGTGGAGTTGCTCTACGCGAGCGGAATCCGCGTGGGGGAACTGTGCGGTCTCGACCTCGACGACATCGACGCCGAGCGGCGGGTGCTGCGGGTGATCGGCAAGGGCGACAAGGAGCGGACCGTTCCGTACGGGGTTCCCGCCGCGGAAGCGCTGGACTCCTGGCTGCGCAGCGGTCGGCCGCACCTGGCGAGTGCGACATCCGGACCGGCGCTGCTCCTCGGCAAGAGGGGCGGGCGGATCGATCAACGACAGGTGCGCACTGTGGTGCACGAAACCGTGACCGCCGTTCCCGGGGCGCCCGATCTCGCCCCCCACGGGCTTCGGCACAGCGCGGCCACTCACCTTCTCGAAGGCGGCGCGGACCTGCGGGTAGTGCAGGAAGTGCTCGGTCATTCGAGCCTTGCGACGACGCAGCTGTACACCCACGTGTCGGTGGCGCGATTGCGCGCCGTGCACGAGCAGGCGCATCCGAGGGCTTGAGAAGGTACGGACCCGAGGGGGCTGCGCAGCCCACTGTCCGCATCGGCTCGATTTGATACCGTCCCCGCCAGGTCGAATCCGGGGGGAAATTCATGACACGCGACGAACCGAGCCACACGCTGCCCGCTTGGCTGCAGGACGAACCGCAGCCCGACACGTCCGTCTCGGCGTCGGCGCCGCGCCGAGTGCTGCGCCGTGCAACGCGGGCGGCAGCGACACCTGGTTCGCGTGCGCCGGCCGTCGAGTCCCCGCCATCCATGGCTCAGCGGACGGCCGAGCGGCCGGATCTGGACTCGGAAACGGTTGTAGCCGTGTCGGATACGTGCGATCCGGTGGGCGCGGTGCAACCGGTGGCAGGTGCTACGGCCAACCCGCTCGTGGCGTCCGTTCCATTCGGTGCGGCGTCCACGCGGGCGACACGATCGCCCGCGGACGAGCGTGAGGTGAAGCCACCCGAGACGGAGTGCCTTCCCGCGGAACTCTCCGAGGTCCAGCCGTCCGAGGTTCGACAGCCCGAGCCCCACCAGGCTGCGGCGGAACGCCGAGACGCTGCAGACCGGGACGATGCGGGCTCCGATTGTCCCGTGGCCGGCAGTTCGACCACGACGAGTCCGGACACCACCGGCACCGACACCACCGGTCCCGACACGGCCGTCCCGGTCGAGGAACAGACACCCGACGAGACCCGATGGCCTGCCGGTTCGTTCGACCATCAGCCCTCCAACCTGGATCTCGCGTCCGGGGTGCTCGTCAGGCGCTCGCGGCGATCGCCGTCGGGGGGTTGGCGTCGCAGCGTGCACCGGTTCTCGGGTGGGCTGCTCAATCCGGGGGAGTCCGCCGACGGCAGCCACCACGACGAACTGGTCGCCCGGATCAGGCAGCCGATCGGGGGCGACTACCGCATCGCGGTGCTCTCGCTCAAAGGCGGAGTCGGCAAGACCACCACCACCGTGGGGCTCGGGTCGACGTTCGCATCGCTGCGGGGCGACTGTGTGATCGCGGTCGACGCCAACCCGGATTTCGGGACGCTGGCCCAGCGGATTCCGCAGCAGACCGATGCGACGGTGCGAGACCTGCTCGCCGCGGCGCCGCGCATCGAACGCTATTCGGACGTGCGGGCCCATACGTCGCAGGCGCCCAGCCGCCTCGAAGTACTAGGAAGTGAACGCGATCCGGCTGTGTCGGAGGCATTCAGCGAGGACGACTATCGCAGGATCATCGATATCCTCCAGGTCTTCTACAACATCATCCTGACCGACTGCGGGACGGGCATCATGCACTCGGCGATGCGCGGCGTGCTGGACCTGGCGAACGCGCTCGTGCTGGTGGGTTCGCCTGCCGTCGACGGAGCGCGCAGTGCGGCGGCGACGCTCGACTGGCTGCAGGCGCACGGCTTCGACGGGCTCGTCGAACGCACCGTCGTGGTGATCAGTTCACCGCGACCGGGAACATCGAACATCGACATGGGTGCTGTCACCGACCATTTTCTGACGCGCTGCCGCGCGGTGCAGGTGGTGCCGTTCGACGAGCACCTCGCCGAGGGCGCGGAGATCGATCTGAACCTGCTGCGGCCCGCGACCCGGCGGGCGTTTGTGGAGCTCGCGGCGATGGTCGCCGACGACTTCCCGGCCCTGTCCGGTCGGCACGCGGCGCAGCGGTGAACCCCCGGGTCGACCCGATGCAGGTCAGACGGGTTTGAGCCGGATGACGGCCGCACGCACCAATCGGAGCGGATCGAGATAGTCGTCGCGGTCCCGCCGCAGACCCCAGTGCAGGCATGCATCGGCCGGACAGTCGTCGTGCCCGACCTCGACGGTGCCGAGCGGATCTCCCCGCGCGACCCGGCGCCCGGCGATCACCGCCGCGGCCACCGGCTCGTAGGTGGTGCGCAGATCGCCCTCGTGCTGCACCGAGACAACCGGTTTACCTGCGACGGTGCCGGCGAAGACCACGACGCCGTCGCCGGCCGACAGCACGGTCTGGCCGGGGTGGGCGCGCAGGTCCACCCCGCGGTGCCCGCGAAGCCAGTTCCGTTCGGGAAGGTCGAACTCGCGCACGACACTGGGCCGGGGATGCAACGGCCAGCCGAATCGGGATTGTGCCGCCGCCGGAGCGCTTCCCGAGAGCACAGCCACGAGGACGAGCAGCGCAATCCCCAGCGATCTCATCGCTCCAGTCTTCTGGCGCGACGACGACGGCGAAACCCCCGTGTCGGCGCCTGTGGACAACTCGTCCCGCTATCCACAGGGGTCGCCCACGGGATCGGTGGGACGGCCGGTTAGGGATCCGGCGTACCCGCGCCGTACACTTGTCGAGCGGTCTGTGTTCGCAGACCGACTTCGCGCGTCCGCGCGCCGGTGAACGCTCGCTTGTTCGAGTGTGCCGGACAATGGCCGTCGGCCGGTCCCGCAAGGGTCCGACGGGCATGCGGGCGCCAGGGCGGGGATCGAAAGATCCACCGCATCAACCGACACGAAAGAGAGACACAGCCATGGCTGTCGTAACCATGAGGCAGCTGCTCGACAGTGGCGCCCACTTCGGACACCAGACTCGTCGCTGGAATCCGAAGATGAAGCGGTTCATCTTCACCGACCGCAACGGCATCTACATCATCGACTTGCAGCAGACCCTGACGTACATCGACAAGGCGTACGAATTCGTCAAGGAGACCGTCGCGCACGGCGGTTCGATCCTGTTCGTCGGCACCAAGAAGCAGGCGCAGGAATCGATTGCGGAGGAAGCAACCCGCGTCGGGATGCCCTACGTGAACCAGCGCTGGCTCGGCGGCATGCTCACCAACTTCTCCACCGTCCACAAGCGCCTCCAGCGCCTGAAGGAACTGGAGTCGATGGAGCAGACCGGTGGCTTCGAGGGTCGCACCAAGAAGGAAATCCTCATGCTCACGCGTGAGAAGAACAAGCTCGACCGCACCCTCGGCGGCATCCGCGATATGGCGAAGGTTCCGTCGGCGGTCTGGATCGTCGACACCAACAAGGAGCACATCGCCGTCGGTGAGGCTCGCAAGCTGAACATCCCGGTCATCGCGATCCTGGACACCAACTGCGACCCGGATCTCGTCGACTACCCGATCCCGGGCAACGACGACGCCATCCGTTCCGCCGCGCTGCTGACCAAGGTCGTAGCCTCTGCCGTCGCCGAGGGCCTGCAGGCGCGCGCCGGTAAGAGCTCGGATTCGGACGCCAAGCCCGAGGCTGCCGGCGCCGAGCCGCTCGCCGAGTGGGAGCAGGAACTCCTCGCGCAGGCCGCACCCGCCGCCGACGCCGAGGCTCCGGCCGAAGCGCCCGCCGCGGACGCAACCCCCGAGGCCTGATCCGTTGCACGGCCCCGACCGCTAGATCGCGAGATCATGGTCGGGGCCGTTGCACTGCGGCCCGGCCCGCATCACACGCTGCGGTGCGGTCCGCACCCCGAGACTTTCCAACCCAACGACACAGGAGGCTCGCTCCCCATGGCGAACTACACCGCCGCCGACGTCAAGCGTCTCCGTGAGCTCACCGGCTCCGGGATGCTGGACTGCAAGAACGCGCTCGCCGACAACGACGGCGACTTCGACAAGGCCGTCGAGCAGCTGCGAATCAAGGGTGCCAAGGACGTGGGCAAGCGCGCCGAGCGCTCCACCGCCGAGGGCCTGGTCGCGGCCAAGGACGGCGTGATGATCGAGCTGAACTCAGAGACCGACTTCGTCGCGAAGAACGACGAGTTCCAGGCGCTCGCCGACCAGGTGCTCGAGGCTGCCGCGCAGGCTCGCCCGGCCGACGTCGACGCACTCAAGGCCGTCGAGGTCGACGGCAAGACGGTCGACGCCCTGGTGCAGGAACTGTCCGCCAAGATCGGCGAGAAGCTCGAACTGCGCCGTGTCACGGCGTTCGAGGGACCGGTTGCCATCTACCTGCACAAGCGTGCTTCGGACCTGCCGCCGGCCGTCGGCGTGCTCGTCGAGTACACGGGTGAGGGCGACGCCGCCGCCGAGGCTGCTCGCGGTGCCGCGATGCAGATCGCTGCGCTCAAGGCCAAGTACGTCACCCGTGACGAGGTTCCCGAGGACGTCGTCGCCGGTGAGCGTCGTATCGCCGAGGAGACCGCGAAGGCCGAGGGTAAGCCGGAGCAGGCGCTGCCGAAGATCGTCGAAGGCCGCGTCAACGGCTTCTACAAGGATGTCGTGCTGCTCGAGCAGTCGTCCGTGACGGATTCGAAGAAGACCGTCAAGGCGATCCTCGACGAGGCCGGTGCCACCGTGACCCGCTTCGTGCGGTTCGAGGTCGGCGCCAGCTAGACCACTGTGATCTCGACCCCGCCGGCCTGCGCCGGCGGGGTCGAGGTGTGTCGGTGGCATGTCGTCTCGTTCCCGGTCTCGGTTCCGCCGGGTGGATGAGGCAGGATGAGAGGGCCGAATCATGCGCAACCAGAGGAGCATCATGTCCGAACACGCCCACGATCGGCCCGGTTTCCGCCGGGTTCTCCTCAAACTCGGCGGCGAAATGTTCGGCGGCGGCACCGGCAAGGTCGGACTCGATCCCGATGTGGTGACCACGGTGGCCGAGCAGATCGCCGAGGTCGTGCGCAGTGGTGTCGAGGTCGCGGTGGTGATCGGCGGCGGCAACTTCTTCCGCGGCGCCGAACTGCAGCAGCGCGGACTCGAACGGGCGCGCTCCGACTACATGGGCATGCTCGGAACAGTCATGAATTCCCTTGCACTGCAGGACTTCCTGGAGAAGCAGGGAATCGATACCAGGGTGCAGACCGCGATCACCATGGGGCAGGTCGCCGAACCGTATCTTCCGCTGCGCGCACGCCGGCACCTCGAGAAGGGCCGCGTCGTCATTTTCGGTGCGGGTATGGGCATGCCGTACTTCTCCACCGACACCACCGCCGCGCAGCGCGCACTCGAGATCGGCGCCGACGTCGTGCTGATGGCCAAGGCCGTCGACGGTGTCTATTCCGCAGACCCGCGGGTGGACCCCGACGCGGTGATGTTCGAGGAGATCACCCATCGCGAGGTCATCGAGAAGGACCTCAAGGTCGCCGACGCGACCGCATTCAGCCTGTGCATGGACAACGCCATGCCGATCATGGTCTTCAACTTGCTGACCAAGGGCAATATCGCTCGTGCCGTCGCCGGTGAGAAGATCGGAACGCTCGTACGGTCATGATTGGACAACGGAACATGGAGGAACTGCCGTGATCGATGAAGCCCTCTTCGAAGCCGAGGAGAAGATGGAGAAGGCCGTCACGGTGGCCAAGGACGACCTCGGCGGGATCCGCACAGGTCGAGCGAATCCCGGCATGTTCAACCGGATCGTCGTCGACTACTACGGTTCGCCGACACCCGTGACGCAGATCGCCAGCATCAACGTGCCCGAGGCGCGGATGGTCATCGTCAAGCCGTACGAGCAGTCGCAGCTCAACGCTATCGAGACGGCGATCCGCAATTCCGACCTGGGCGTCAACCCCTCGAACGACGGCAACATCATTCGTATCTCGGTGCCGCAGCTCACCGAAGAACGTCGCCGCGAACTCGTCAAGCAGTCGAAGGCGAAGGGCGAGGACGCGAAGGTGGCCGTGCGGAACGTCCGCCGCAAGGCGATGGAGGAGTTGGGTCGCATCCAGAAGGACGGCGAAGCCGGCGAGGACGAGGTCAACCGCGCAGAGAAGGAACTCGACAAGACCACGGCCAAGTACGTGGCGCAGATCGACGAACTGATCAAGCACAAGGAAGCCGAGTTGATGGAGGTCTGACGGTGGGCAGAGCCGACGGGTCTTCCGACCCGCAGCTTCCACTCGACGTCGGAGAGGACTCCGGCGTCACCCCTGCAGCTTCGGTCTCGACACCCGAACCTGCGTCCGGGAAGAAAGCGTCACGCGCAGGACGAAACCTTCCAGCAGCAATCGCGGTGGGTGCCGGGCTGGGCGCGCTCGTCATCGTGATCCTTCTGTTCGCGCCGACCGCATGGTTCGCGGTTGTCTCGGGAGCGATCGGGATCGCCACGTGGGAGGTCACCAAACGGCTGCGTGAGGCCGACGTCCTCGTACCGCGACTGCCACTGCTGCTCGGTGGCCAGGCCATCATCTGGCTCGGCTGGCCCTACGGCACCACCGGAATGCTCGCCGCGTTCACCGGGACGGTCGTGGTCACGATGCTGTGGCGGTTGTTCGACCACGGGCTCGTCGCGCAACCCCGGAACTATCTGCGCGACACTGCGGTCGCGGTGTTCACCGCCGCGTGGCTTCCCCTGCTGGCATCGTTCGCGACGCTGATGGTGCTCGAAGAGCAAGGTGCGGCTCGGGTGTTCTGCCTGATGCTGGTGACTGTGTCGTCGGACATCGGTGGTTATGCCGCCGGCGTGCTGTTCGGCAAACACACCATGGCGCCCGCCATCAGCCCGAAGAAATCGTGGGAGGGCTTCGGGGGATCGCTCGTCGCATGCGTTGCCGTCGGAGTGCTGACGGTCATGCTGCTACTCGACGGTCCGTGGTGGGTCGGCGCATTGCTCGGCGTGGTCCTGGTCCTCACCGCGACCGCCGGTGATCTCATCGAATCCCAGGTCAAGCGTGATCTGGGGATCAAGGACATGGGCACTCTGCTGCCCGGGCACGGCGGTCTCATGGACCGACTGGATTCCATCCTGCCGTCCGCGTTCGTCACCTGGTTGATCCTCACCATCTTCGTCTGATGACAGGCGAGGACCGTGCGCAGGGGCGGGACGTGATCGCCAGCCCCAACATCTGGCATTGGCCGGGGGTGTACGAAGAGGAGAACCGCGCCCAGGACACCCGCGGCGCCGTGTACGCGGCGCTGCGGGAAGCGGTCGACTGGGCAGGTCGCGACGTCGTCGACGTGGGCTGCGGCAGCGGCTTCCACCTGCCGATGTTCGCCCGGACCGCCCGATCGGTGACCGGCATCGAACCGCACCCGCCGCTCGTGGCGCTCGCGCGTCGCCGCATTGAGCATCTCGATACCGCCACGGTGACGGCCGGATCGGCCACGGACATGCCGCTCCCCGACGCGTCGGCCGATCTGATCCACGCCCGCACCGCGTACTTCTTCGGCCCCGGCTGCGGCGCGGGCATCACAGAAGCGATGCGGGTGCTGCGACCGGGTGGAGCGCTCGCCGTCATCGATCTCGACGCCACCGCCCACCCGTACGGCGAGTGGATGCGAACAGACCTCCCACACTACGAACCGCGGACCGTCGAGGCGTTCTTCGCAGCACAGGGATTCGACTTGCGCCGCATCGACACCGAATGGGCATTCCCGGATCGGGACACCCTCGAGCGTGTGCTCGGCATCGAGTTCGCCCCGCGCGTCGCCGCCCGCGCGATGCGGGAAACTCCCGGAACGACGCTCACCGTCCGCTACCGGCTCCACATACGTCGCAGACCCCACGGCGTCGAACTCCCTCAGCCGTCGGCATCACTGCGGGCTGCATCAGTGCGGACTGCGAATCCGGAAGATCCGGGCGAGCTCGGTGATCTTCTTGGCCTTCGCCAGCTTCGGTAGATCGCTGCCGTCGCGAACACCGCTACCGTCCTCTCCGAGCGTGTCGATCACCGCGTGCGCCCATCCGACGTCGTCGGGCGTCGGACTCAACGCGGCATTGGCAGACGGAGCCCGGTCCGGTGTCATGCACAGCTTCCCGGTCATGCCCATCGAGCGGGTCAGCTGCGCCTCGCGTTCGAGCACAGCCGGATCGTCGGTGAGCGACGGGCCGTCGATCGGACCGGGTAACCGCGCGGCGCGGCTCGTGATGACCAGCCGGGCCCGCGGATACGCGAGGGCGAGCGGAGAGTCGCTCATACCCGTGTCGCGCCGGAAGTCTCCACTGCCGAAGACCAGGCGGAAGGTGCCGTCTGCGCGCGCGATCTCGGGAGCGGCCTCGAGCCCCATCGCCGATTCGATGAGCACCAGGATTCGGGTGCCGTCGGGCAGAGCTTCGGCGGTGGCATCGACCTGCTGGCCGCTTTCGACTTTCGCGAGCATCACGCCGGCGAGGTTCGGCACACCGGTCAGCGCTGCGATGTCGTCCGCCCAATGGGGGGTGGTGGCATCGTTGATGCGCACCCACGCGGTGTTGCCGGCTCGGAGCCACTCGGTGACTGCGGTGCGGGCCTCGGGTTTACCCGCGGCGGGGACCGCGTCCTCGAGGTCGAGTACGACCATGTCGGCGGGCGATGCAGCGGCCGCGTCGAACCGATCGGGGGCACTGCCGGGAACGAGCAGCCAAGAACGTGCGACTTCCGGAGCGATGCTGGTGGACATAGTGCCATCGTCCCCCACCGAGTAGGCGAGCATCACAGCCGGGCCGAGACCGACATATCCCGGATCATGGGACAATGAATCATTATGGTCACTTCTCTACCCCTGGTTTTCGACGCACCCAAGCGTGGCATGCCGCCGCGGCACCTCGCCGACCTCGACTCCGCGCAGCGGCGTGAGGCGGTGCGTGAGCTGGGATTGCCGGCTTTCCGCGCCGACCAACTCGCCCGCCAGTACTACGGCCGGCTCGAGGCCGACCCGGCGAAGATGACGGATCTGCCGGCGGCCGTGCGCGACCAGGTCGGCGCCGCGTTGTTCCCGCCGCTGCTGACCGCCGTCAAGCACATCGCGTGCGACGGGGGCGAGACCCGCAAGACGCTGTGGCGTGCGGGCGACGGCACCCTGCTCGAAAGTGTGCTCATGCGGTACCCCGACCGGGCGACGCTGTGTATCTCGAGCCAGGCCGGGTGCGGAATGGCCTGTCCGTTCTGCGCGACCGGGCAAGGCGGTCTCGACCGGAACCTGACCACCGCCGAGATCGTCGACCAGGTGCGGGCGGCCGCTGCGGCGCTGCGCGACGGCGATGTGGCCGGTGGTCCCGGCCGTCTGTCCAACGTGGTGTTCATGGGCATGGGCGAGCCGCTCGCCAACTACAAGCGCGTGGTGGCCGCGGTACGGCGCATCACGTCGCCGGCACCCGAGGGACTCGGCTTGTCCCAACGTTCGGTGACCGTGTCGACCGTCGGGCTGGCACCGGCGATCCGCAGGCTCGCCGACGAGGATCTGCATGTCACCCTTGCGGTGTCGCTGCACACCCCCGACGACGAACTGCGCGACACCCTCGTACCCGTGAACAACCGCTGGTCGGTGAAGGAGGTGCTCGACGCCGCGCGTTACTACGCCGACAAGACCGGGCGCCGGGTTTCCATCGAGTACGCGTTGATCCGTGATGTGAACGATCAGCCGTGGCGTGCGGACCTGCTGGGCAAGAAGCTGCACAAGGCACTCGGTGCGCTGGTGCACGTCAATCTGATTCCGCTGAACCCGACGCCGGGTAGCGAGTGGGACGCGAGCCCCAAGCACGTCGAACGCGAGTTCGTGCGGCGCGTACAGGCCCAGGGCGTCTCCTGCACGGTGCGTGACACCCGCGGCCAGGAAATTGCCGCGGCGTGTGGCCAGCTCGCCGCCGAAGGTTGAGAACGGGGCTGCCCACGACCCGTACCGGGATCGTGTAGCGGGCGCGAATCCGCCGCTCCCGTACGATCGGCCGCATGCACAGGTCACCGGGGGGTTTCCGATGGTAGATGTCCGTGGTGTGGCCGGCACTCTCGCGTGCGTGGCGGCCGGAGCGTTTCTGGCCAACGCCGTTCCGCATTCGGTTCGCGGTGTCACCGGCGAACGATTCCCCACACCGTTCGCGGATCCGCCGGGCGTAGGACTCTCGTCTCCCACCGAGAACATCGTCTGGGGTGCCGTCAATGTCGTGATCGGTGGTGTGCTGCTGCGTGCGTTCACCGGGACGGCACGCGAGTACGTCGCGGTGGCTGTCGGTGCGACGTCCACGGCGCTGTTCCTCGCCCGCTACTTCGGTGACGTGGCGACCCGGTCCGCCTCGGACTGAGCCCGCTCAGACTGCTCGATCCCGGCGCTGGGCCTCGAGGTCCGCGGCGCCGAAGTACGCGGCCTCGAGGCGATCCCGGTCGGCCAGCAATGTCGCCGCGTCGCCCTGGAGCACTGCCCGGCCGTGCCCGAGCACGATCGCGCGGTCCGAGACGGCGAGTGCGAGTTCGACATGTTGCTCGACCAATACGACAGCGATGTCCTCGTCGCGAGCCAGGTCCCGGATGGCGGGCAGCATCTGTTCCACGACGAGCGGTGCCAGCCCGAGACTCATCTCGTCGACCATGAGGATTCGCGGTTCCGCCAGCAGTGCGACCGCGATCGCGAGCATCTGCTGTTCACCGCCGGACAGGAGACCGACTGTGCGCGACTGCAACCGGGCCAGAGCCGGAAACCTGTCGAGCACCAGTTCTTCCCGTGCACGGTCAGGTGTGCGCCGGGCGAGACGAAAATGGTCGCGCACCGTCATGGCCGAGAAGAGTCCGCGGTCGTCGGGGACGAGCCGGACACCGCGCCGCGCCATCCGGTAGGGCCTGCGGTGGTCGACCGGGGCACCGAGGGCGGTGACCGCACCGCCCATCACCGGAAGCAGTCCCGCGAGTGTCAACAGAGTCGTCGTTTTGCCCGCGCCGTTGGATCCGAGGATCGAGACGACCTCACCGGCGGAGACGGTCAGGTTCACGTCGGAGACCGCGGCGACGCCGTTGTAACCGGACGTCATGGATTCGGCGGTGAGCACCACGTCAGCCATGAGTGGTCTCCATCGGTGTGCCGAGGTACGCAGCGATCACAGCAGGATCCTTTCTCGCCTGTTCCGGTGTGCCCGAGAAGATCACCTTCCCGAACTCCATGACGTAGATGCGGTCGCACACACCGAGGATCAGCGACATGTCGTGGTCGATGAGCAGCACTCCCGGACCGCCGCGCGCCACGGCACGGATACGCTCGGCGAAGTCGAGGCTCTCCTGGCTGTCGAGGCCCGCGGCAGGCTCGTCGAGCAGCAGCAGGCGGCAGTTCCCGACGAGTGCCCGTGCGACGCCGACGAGTTTCTGTTGTCCGAGGGTGAGATCGCGCGCCGTGGTCTCCCCGAGATCGCCGAGGCCCACCGCATGCAGCGTCGAGGCCACGAGTTCGTCCGTGCCGGTCTTCCGGCGGCCGAACAGATCCCGCCACAGTGCCGCCGGTCCGCCGGGACGCAGGGCGGCGACGACATTCTGCGCGACGGTGAGGTTGCCGAAAAGCTCACCGGATTGCCATGTGCGGGACAGTCCGGCGCGTCTGCGCAGATGCGGCGCACGTCCGTCGAGCCGTGTGTCGCCGAGAGTGATCTCGCCGGCGTACTCGGTGAAGCCCGTGACTGCGTCGACGAACGTGGTCTTGCCGGCACCGTTCGGCCCGATCAGTCCGACGATCTCCCCGGAGCCGACCGTCAGCGACACGTCGTCGTTGGCGACGACGCCTCCGTAGGCCACGGTCACGTTACGCGCGGACAGCCGCGCCGGTTTCTCATCCGGCATCACTCACAGCAACCTTTCTGTCGTCGGCGTTCGGGGCGGAGTCGGTCCCCGGTGGGGCCGGTGGTCGCGATCGGCGGGAGCGGAGCAGATCGGCGATCCGGGATGCTTCTCCCGCCACCCCGACGGGATTGACGATCGCGGTGGCGATCAGCGCCAGTCCGGAGATCAGCGCGTAGTAGTCACCGAAATCGAACACGTTGTGCAGCAACACATAGACGATCCCCAGTGGCCCGATCACGCCGGCGATCATCGCGCCGCCGACCGAGGTGATGCCGCCCAGGTACGCGACCGCAAGCACCTGCAATCCCACGAAGACCGTGAAGGACTCCGCCGACAGCTGGCCTGCGCTGTACCCGATGAGGCACCCGGCGACACCGGCGATGAAGGCGGAGAGACCGAACCCGACGAGCTTGGTCAGCCGCACGTTGATGCCGCTCGCGGCGGCGGCGCGCTCGTTGGCGCGCACCGCCAGAAAGGTCCGGCCCGTGTCGCCGGACGCGAGCCGGATGAATCCCCAGACGACCAGGGCCGCGACGACCAGGACGGTGAGGGAGAACGACAGCCGCGCGATGTCGCTGCCCTCGCGCACACCGAGATTCAGTCCGAACAGCGTGGGGTTGGCGATGGGATTTCCCGACGGAGGGGTCAGGCTGTAGTTGTTGAAGACGAACCGCTCGATGGCCAGAGCGGCCGCGATGGTGACGATCGCGAGTTGCGCGCCCCGGATCCTGAAGGCGGGCAGCGCGACGAGCATTCCCAGCCCCGCCGCGACGAGCGAGCAGAACACCAGTGCTACCGGGAACGGCAGACCCCAGCCGGCGGTCACCTTGGAGAGCATGAATCCTGCCGCTCCGGCGAATGCCGCCTGCGCCAGCGAGATCTGGCCGAGGTAACCGGTGATCACCACGTACGACAGCGCCAGGAGCATCAGGATGATCGAATAGGTCAACCCGAAACGGTACGTGCCGGAGGTGACCGCCAGCAGGACCCCGGTCGCGACGGCCACGACGGCGGCGGGGATCGGCCGGAAGCGCGGAATCCGCACATCGGCAGTTTGACCGTCTGGAGCGAACCGCGGGACGGTATCCGTCCGCCGAACGCGAAGAGGATCACGATGATCACGAGGAACGGCACAACCTGGTCGACGCCGGATTGCGCCCACACCGGCCACCAGTTCTCACCGGTGAGCAGGTTGAGCACCGATTGGAATGCTCCCAGGGCGAGCGAGGCGATCACGATCGTCGCGACGGACTCCATCCGGGCGACGAGGAGCACCGCGAGAGCGGGCACGACGAGCAGCGAATAGTTGAGAGGATTCAACCCGGTCAAGCTCGCGCCCAGGACGACACCCATCGTGCTGACGAACGACGCCATCACCATCGCGAGTGCGGCGAGGCGGTCCGCCGAGAATCCCATGAGCGTCGCGCCCCGCTCGTTCTCGGCGGCCGCCCGGGTAGCCGCACCGGCCCGCGTGAAGCGGAAGTATGCCCAGATCAGTGCGGAGAGCGCCACCATGATCCCCGCCATCACCAACTCGGCGGACGAGACGGTGGTGCCGAAGACGTCGAGGGAGCCGTCCGGGACGATCGCCTCGATCGGAATGTTGTTCGGGCCGAACCGAAGCACCACCAGCGCCTGGATGGTGAGCATCAGTGCAACCGAGACGACCACCTGCGCGAGTGCCGGTGCGCGCCGGACGGGCCGGAACACCAGGTAGTGCGTGAGAAGGCCGAGCAGCAGCGCCATGAGCAGCCCGATGGCCAGCGCAACCGGGGTGGACGGTTTCTCGTCGAACTCCAGGCTTCCGATCGGCAGAACCAGTGTTCCGTCGCGGCGCAACTGCGCGAAGACGTACGCGCCCCACATCGCGGTCGCGCCCTGGGCGAAGTTGATGATGCCGGTCGACCGGTAGACGAGCAGCAGGCCGCCCGACAGTCCGATGTACACCGCTGCGAGGCCGAACCCCAGGACGATGAACTGCAGGTAGGTGCTCATGGTGTACTCCGGCGCGTCTCGGTCGTCATGTCTCGGTCGTCATGTCGTGATCGTCAGGACGCGGGCATCAGTGACGGATCGAGGTCGATGTATCCGTTGTCGTCCACCGAGCGGAGAGTCCCGTCCTCCTGGACCTCGAAGAAGATGGCCTGCGCGTTGCAGGTGGTGGCGACCCCGGGCCATTGCTGCCCGTCGCACGTCACCGTCGGTCCTGCGAACGACGGGAAGTCCTTCACTGCCTTGAACGCGTCCGTGACCGTGCCCGCGGTGATCTCTCCGCCGTGTTCGGACAGGATCTGGGCGATGTTGACGATCGCGGCGAACGTGTAGATCGACCGCGACGACAGTTCGTTCCCGTAACCGACCGCGTCCATCGCGTCGGCGAAGACGTCGAGTTGTTCCTGGACCTCGGCGGGCGCCGACTCCCTGGCCAGCGGCACCCACAACCGCGGCTGGGTGACGATACCGGCGGCGTCGGTCCCCATGTCGTCGATGAACTGCGAACACGACCCCGCGAGGATGGTGTCCTCGTAGCCTTGCCGGCGCAAGGCCTGGAACAGGCTCGTGCAGCCGTCTTCGGGCAGAGCGATCACACCGGCCATGTCGGGGTTGTCCGCAAGCTGTGTCGCGGCAACGACATTCAGATTCGCGCCCGATGCCGGGGGATACTGCACGCTGACATCGATCCCCATCCCTTCGGCGATCGGCATGATCAGATCGTCGACGTAGGCATGGGAGGTCGGAGATTCGTTGACCGCGAGCGACGCTGTCGTCTTCCCCATGGTGTCGAGCGCCGACATGCTGGCGAGCGCCGCGAATGACACCGGGCCGGTGAAGTAGAACGCCTGCCCGTATTCGGCGGCGTCGGCGACGAACGATCCGGCGAGCGTTCCGATGATGGGGATGCCCGCCGAACCGAGGATCGGTACCGCGGCCCCCATGCTCTGATCGACCGCGTCGATCACGAGCGGCACATTCTTCGAGACGAAGCCGTTGGCACAGTTGATGGACGTTTCGGGGCTGCCGTCACCACCGCACACATCCACTTCGAGTGGACGGCCGTTGATGCCTCCGAGCACCTCGTTCACGTAGTGGACGCCGGCTTCGAGCCCGTACGCGGTCTGCGGGTACGCGGTTGCACCTTTGATGGGTGCCTGCGCGCCGATGACAATGGGGGCGCCGGTGGGTGCGGCGGCGTTTACGGACGCGCCGCCACTCGAACCGCACGCCGACACGGTGAGTGCGGCCACTGCTGCGATCGCACCGATGTGGAACTTCTTCATGGGTGTGCCACTTTCTCGAATCAGTCGCGGGAAGTGAGAGATCGGGCGGCGAGTGTGTGTTCGGGGAGGTACGGCACCAGGCCGGGTTCGGGCTGCACGTCGAACGAGCGCAACGCGGTCGCCAGCATCGCGTAACACCCGACCGTGAACACGATGTCCATCAGTTGCTGCTCCCCGAACTCGCCGGAGAGCACGCGCCACGTCTCGTCGGACACCGCGCCCTCGCCGATCAATTCGTCGGTCGCCGCCAGCAGTGCGCGGTCGATGCCGGACCAGCCCGGCGCTGCGGGGCCTTCGGCGATGCGGGTGATCTCGTCGGCCGTGATGCCGGCACGATCCGCGAGGATGACGTGCTGGGCCCATTCGTAGTCGGAGCGGCGGAGTGTGGCGACTCGGAGAACCATCAGTTCCCGCTGCCGGATCGACAGCGTCGACTGCGCCAGCAAATGCCGATTGAAGCTCAGAAACACCATCGCCAGCGACGGGTGGCGGGCCAGCGTGCCGAGCAGGTTGGTTCCCGGTTGCCGGTCTTCTTCAGGCACGTTGCTCGCGACGGCGGACCGGAAACCGGTGACGTACGCTGCAATCTCCTCTGTCCAATCCTCTTGGGGAGCGGGAGAAATCCGGACCATCGTGCTCGGTGTCCTTTCGTCGGGAAGATGAGTGCTCGGCAGAGCCCGGTCAGGTGTTGCGTCCGCCGTTGACGCCGATGACCTGCCCGGTGATGTAGCCGGCCTCGTCACTTGCCAGGAACGCGCACGTCGCCGCGATATCCTCGGGCTGCCCGATCCGACCCACCGGCGTTTTCGCGGTCTGCTGATCGAGGTCGACGAAGCCCTTGTCGACGGTCCGGCGCAGCATGGGTGTGTCGATGAAGCCGGGCGGGATCGTGTTGACCGTGACGCCGTGCTTGCCGAACTCGAGCGCCAGGCTCTTGGTGAGCCCGATGACCCCCGATTTCGCGGACACATAGGCGGCGAGACCGGGGGAGCCGCTGTGGACGCTCGACGACGAGATGTTGACGATGCGTCCCCAGCCCTTCTCGATCATGTCCGGGAGCATGAGCTGGCAGCAGTCGAAGGTGCCGGTGAGGTTGATCGCCAGCGACCGGTTCCAGATCTCGGCGGTGATGTCCAGGAACGGGGAGTCGAGCGACAATCCGGCACTGTTGACGAGG
>NZ_JAUZMZ010000093.1:0-19904 GCF_036327435.1 Rhodococcus chondri
GCCGCGATGTGCCTGCCGCACGACTGGCTGACGTGGGTGCTCGCCGGCAGCACCGATCCGGGTGCGCTGGTCACCGCTCGCAGCGACGCGAGCGGCACCGGCTACTTCGATGCCGAGACCGGCAAATACCGAACCGATCTCCTCGAACTCGCGATGCGTCGCCCGAGTCCGCTGCTGCCCCGGGTGGCCGGACCTGCCGAACGCGTCGGCGAAACCGATTCGGGCGCCGCGCTCGGACCGGGCGCCGGCGACAATGCTGCCGCCGCGCTCGCGCTCGACGCCCGCGAAGGTGACGTCATCGTCTCCGTCGGTACCTCCGGCGTCGTCTGTGCCGTCTCGCCGACACCCTCGCACGATCCGGCCGGCTACGTCGCCGGATTCGCCGACGCCACCGGTCGTCACCTGCCGCTGG
The DNA here is from genome assembly GCF_036327435.1 of Rhodococcus chondri. NCBI lineage: Bacteria > Bacillati > Actinomycetota > Actinomycetes > Mycobacteriales > Nocardiaceae > Rhodococcus > Rhodococcus chondri. The sequence goes on from NZ_JAUZMZ010000093.1 coordinate 413, forward strand.
TGTGCACGCTCAACGGCGCGCGGGTGCTCGACGCGACCGCGGCAATGCTCGGCGTCGACCACCGTGAACTGTCGCGCCTTGCGTTGTCCGCACCCGCCGGCAGTGACGGACTGGTGCTCATCCCGTACCTCGAAGGCGAACGCACCCCCAACAGGCCCGACGCCACCGGCGCGATTCACGGTCTGCGCCTGGGTAATTCGACGCCACCGCACCTGGCCCGCGCTGCCGTGGAGGGATTGCTGTGCTCGCTGGCCGAAGGCCTGGACCACATCACCGCGCAGGGTGCAGCAGCGCGGCGCGTGCTGCTCGTCGGCGGTGGGGCCCGCTCCCAGGCCCTCTGCGAACTCGCTCCGGCCGTGTTCGGCGTTCCCGTCGAAGTGCCCGCGCCCGGAGAATATGTCGCCCGCGGCGCGGCCCGGCAGGCAGCGTGGGTACTGCGTGGCGGTGACGAACCCCCACCCTGGGAGGCAGGGGAGACCCGCCGCTACGAGGCCGACCCGACCCCGCACGTGCGGGAACGGTACGCGGAGGTGCGGGATCTCACCGACGGCGCCGCGGGTTCTCTCCGAATGTGAACCGAGTCGACCGGACCGCGCGAATACGGCGTTCGGCCACCGTCGTCGTCCGCTGGGCGCCGCATCGACCGTGGGTGGGATTGCGCTGGACGCGGCGCTCGGACCGTCTCGTACTGCGCCGTGGTTCGCTCCGGTGTACTACACCAAACTGCTGCTCGGTCACGCCGGGGCGAGCCTCTGGACGGAGCGGCAGCTTCAGAAGTCACCCTCGGCAACCTGAAAGCACACCAGCCCCATCCGCCGCCACATGCGGACGACCTGATTGCGGTCGTCGAGGACCGCAATGACGCGATAACGGTGCCGGACGTGAGCGTCGAACAGTTCGGCTTTGACGACGGAGTCCTTGCGATTGTCGCCGGCTTCGCGCATGTACAACTCGTCGTAGGGCACGTCGTGCCGGGCGAGCCACTGTTCGGTTTCGGGACGACACACGCCGTCGCGACCGGAGAGCAGGACGATCGCCGGTTTCTCGGGCGACGCGGCGAACGCGGTCACCGCCGACATGACGGCGGGAGAGATCGCGTCCTCTCCGACTCGATGCCAGTGATACGGACTGCGATCGCTCATGTGCGCGAGAGTGCCGTCGATGTCGATGAGCCACGCCGCCGGCAGCGTCGGATCCTCGACGTACGGCGCGGGTGCGTGGGCCGGGGGCCGGTGCCGCTGTTTCGACCGACCGTCTCGGTGCCGGGTCTTCTTGGTCACGGAGTTCGTATACCCGATTCGCGCCACGGCACCTTCGACGGTTCGCGTACTAGCCCGGCTGCGCCTGCGGAACGCGGTCCGGACTCCCCAGCGATGGACCGGCACTGTGCCGCAGAACCCGCAGCGCGATACCCGGCCGCATGAGCGCGGACGGCGGGTCCACCAGACCGGATACCCGGGCGAACGCGACCGCGACCGTGGAGTCACGAGCCGCCGCGGCATGCACGCGCGGGATGTAGACGTTGCCGAAGCGCACCTTGGCGTCGCGTTTGCCCTCGACGCCGGGGAACGCCAGATCGCCACCCACGGCCATGTCCCACGGAACATCGACCGTCCGTGCAACGGCGCGCAGGACATCGCGGGACCCCGGGAGGGAACCCTTCGCCAGGTGCTTCCGCACCGTGACCGCCTCGAGCGCCGCCACCGTCATGCCCTGCGCATAGATCGGATTGAAACTGCAGAACGCATCACCGACCACCAGGAATCCCTCGGGGAAGCGGTCGAGTCGCTCGTAGCGGTGTCGCATCCCGGACCGGAACCGGTACGGCACTGGCTCTCCCAGCCATTCGGCGTCCGCGATCGCGTCGTGAAGGTCGGGAAACTGCAGGGACCGGGCGAAGTCGAGGTACTCGTCCCGTCCCGTCGGGGGACGATCGCCCCGGACGCCGATCAAGGTCACCAGGCAGCGATCCCGCTCGAGAATCTGGAGCGCACCGCCGCGCGGGTGGCCGGGGGTCGGCGCGATGACGATGCCCTTGTCACCGTCCAACGAAACGGACGAGGTCCGGAACATTGCGGTGGCGTATCCGACATCGATCTCGACGGTCTCGCAAACGGGCCGCTGGTAGCCGAGGCCTTCGAGCCACGCGGGAGTGCGTGAACCGCGGCCGGTCGCATCGACGACGAGATCGGCCGGCAGGACTTGTTCGGCGCTGCCGTCGGCGTGCCGGATGATGCGGACTCCGGTCACCCGGCGGTGGTCGGGGTCCGTAACCAAACCCGCGGCGTCACACCGTTCGACAAGAGTGACGCCCGGTAATGCAGTTACTCGTTCGCGGATACGGTCTTCGAGCAGCGGCCGGCTCGCGCTGAGCACTCGCAGACCGCTTTCCGCCTGCCGGATTCGGTTGCCGCTGAGAAACCAGCGCACGTCGCCGAGATGATCGAGCGTCGGTACGCCCGCGGCGACGAGTTCTGCGGTCGAACCGGGAAAGAGGTCCTCGATGATCTGCTGACCTCGGGAGATCAGTACATGGATGTGCTGTCCCTGCGGTACTCCACGCCGGGATCCGTACCCGTTCGGTGAGCCCGACAGCCGATCCCGGTCGATCACCACCACTTCCGGGAAGACGTCGGACAGGATCCGCGCCATCAGCAGGCCACTCATGCTTGCACCCAGGACGACGGCTCGTTCTTTGCTCATTGTCGACACCTCCTGTGTAGGTGGTGATCGTCCGTCGGGGAGGTGCTCGATTACCAGGTCGAAAACTGCTCACTTCTACTCGTTTCCGCCGGCGAGTGCCGGGCCGTACACTTCCCGGTCCCACAGCCACGTCACCACGCGGGACACGCCCTGCGACAGGTGCCGACGGTAGGTGCTGAACGGAAGCCCGAGCCGTGCCGCGACCGCTTCCTGGGTGGCGGCCCGCTGGATATATGTCCGGTCCACGGCGCGATGCAGTTTTTCGTCACGTGGGTCGTTCGCCAATGCGGCGACGGCGGCGCGGACAACCGTTCCGAGTGCCTCGGCGCCGGGTTCGCCGCCTGCCGCCCGTTCGTGAAGAAGCCTGGTGCGTAGCAGTGGATTTCGCAGCAGAAGATCTGGTCGATGCAGATCGTGGAGCGCCCGGCGGGCGGCCGAGCCGAACTCCGCTTCGGACAGCACCAGCACCGGCGCGGGCGCAGGCCGTGCCATGTCGTGGCCCTGGGCCAGCGCACGCTCGGTGACCAGCGTGAGCCATTCGGCCGTCGGCCGTCGACGGAAATCGTGCGCGTACAACCCGTAGCGTCGGCCTCCGACGACGAAGTCGGCGTCCTCGGCGCGTGGCAGATCCGCCACCTCGAAATACGAGTCCCATCTCTCCGGTTCTGCGAGCGCAAGAAAATCCCACGACAGTTCGGGTGTGCACAGGTACCGCTGCATGGTGATCACAGGCACGGAGTTGAGAGTCGGCGACGGATCCTGATAAACCTCACGGTCGACGACGAACCGTGTGAGGGTCACGGTTTCGCAGGATCGCGGGCGGGCGGTGCGCTGCGCGTAGTCCCAGGCCGCGCGTGCCCCGGGATCGGTGGCGAGGTCGGATGGCAGCGACTGCGTGAGGTCGAGTAGCCCGATGACCCCTCGGACGGTCCCGTCGGGGCGGCGCAGGACGTGGAACCCCTCGGGTTGCCGGCCGAGCCAGTGGCGCGCGATGTCGGCGGAGTCCGTGCCCTCCGCGGACCGTACGACCTCGATGATCGACTCGTGGTCGGCGCCCGTGGCGCGCTCCGGATAGTCGCGTCCCCAGGATCCCCAGTCCACCGGGGACAGGACACCCGGCAAATTCCGGAACACAAATTTCAGATCCACGATCGCGCGCTGCTGTTCGCGGTCGGTCATCGAATCGAGATTGCGGTGTATCCGCTTCCAGACCCGGTGGAACGTGTGCCGGTATACATCGGGGTCACGCCAGCGAAGGTCGGCGTCGAGGACGTCCCGCGCCAGATCATGCGGGAACAGGCCTTCCGGACCGGAATCGACGAACGACAGGTTTCGCAGCCACTCGAACTCGGCGTGGGCGTCCTCGACTTCGAGCGCGTCGCGCAGCACCGCCTCGGTGGTGACCCGCGCGAGGGCACACACCTCGAGCGCACGCCGGTGCCTGTTCCCCGGATCGGTGTCGAGGAATCGCCGTAACAGGATCTCGACGAGGTCGGGGCTGAGGGGGTCCACGTCGATTTCGCCTCCCCGCACGCACACGTCTGCGAGGAGCGACAGCCCGAGAGGGTGGCCGTGCGTGACGGTGACTATTCGTTTGTGCAACTCGGCCGGTACTCCCGCTTCGGTCAGGTATTCGGCGCTGTCGTCGGGATCGAGGTTGCGCAGGGAGACGACCCGCAGGAGATCACCCCAGCCGGGCTCGGTGCGCCAATCCGCAGCCGGCGGTGAACGGTCGGCAATCACTGTCAATGCGGACGCCGGCAGAGCCGGAAGCAGGACGGTACGGATCCAGTGATCGAGCGGTCGGAGCCGTTCGTACGAGTCCAGTAGCAGCACTTGCCGCCGGACGGTATCCGACTCCACGGCTTCGAGTACGGCGTCGGGAGATGCCTCCGTGGTGCGGCCGTCGATCCTTGTCACATCGCATCCGGCGTCGTGGGCCACGGCGGCGAAGGCGTCCAGCAGTCGGGTCTTGCCGATACCGCCGGGGCCGTGCAGGTACAGCACCGCGAAGGGCGGTTCGTGACTGTCGAGGGCCGCGCGCACGAGTTCGAGTTCTGCGTCGCGGCCGACGAAGACACGACGCGAGCGGGCGGCAAGCCTGTCGCCGAGTGACTGCGAGGATCGCGACGCGCTCCCCATACTGTTGGACCATACGCGGATGCGCCGGTTGGAAGCAGGAGGAGTGCAGAACAATGATCCTTCCGAAGATCCGGGACCCTCGCTTCGTGACGATTCGCCGCGGTGGGACCCTCACCGATTCGGATCACCACCTGCTCGCGCTGTGGGCGGCATCCTGTGCGGAGCACGTCCTCGACCACTTCGAGTCGGTGCGGCCCGGCGATCCGCGGCCGCGTCAGGCGATCGAACATGCCCGCGCCTGGGTGCGGGGCGAGGTCACGATGACCCAGGCGCGCACCGCGGGCGGCCATGCCATGGGCGCGGCCAGAGATCTGCGTGGGGCGGCGCGGCATGCCGCATATGCCGCCGGTCAGGCCGGGGTCGTCGCACATGTCGCCGCGCACGAACTCGGTGCGGCCGCCTATGCGATCAAGGCCGCACGTGCCGCCGCGCCGGAAGACAAGGGTGAAGCCGCAGGGACACTCGAGTGCCGGTGGCAGCGTGCCCAGCTCCCGGAGGCGATTCGTGAACTCGTACTGGACGACCAGCGGTTGCGGAACGACATCTGCTGGTCGGTGTTCGACCGCTGAGCGCGAATCGAATTATCGCGTACTCGGGCAATGGATGTGACGCTCCCGGGGCGGTTGCATTCGGCGGAGTCGAGGAGCAGTGTGAAATACGGAAAGACGACCGGCGACGCCGCGTCGGCGCCGCCTCGAGAGAAGGGTGCCGATCGTGTTCGCACGCTCAACCACAATTCAAGCGCATCCGTCGTACATCGATGCCGGGATCAAGCACGTACGCGATGTCGTGATGCCCACGCTGGCGGATATCGAAGGTTGTCTCGGAATGTCACTGCTGATCGATCGCGGTTCGGGTCGGTGTATTGCGACCAGTTCGTGGCGGGACGAGGAATCCTTACGAGCCAGCGAAGGACCGGTACGGAAGCTGCGGGACGATGCAGTCGAGATCTTCCACGGCACCACCGAGGTTTCGCGGTGGGAGATCGCTGCCATGCATCGAGACCACCATTCGGAGCGCGGCGCCTGCTGCCGTGTCACGTGGATCAAGATCGAGCCGGCGCACATGGACCGCGGCGTCGACGTCTGGAAGATGGCGGCACTGCCCAAGATGGAGGAGCTCGAGGGTTTCTGCAGCGCCAGCCTGATGGTGGACCCCGCCGCGGGACGCGGGGTGTCGTCGCTGACGTTCGACAGTGCCGAGGCGATGGAGCGCAGCCGAGAACTAGTCGACCGCATCCGGGACGAAGGAGTGCGCGAGGCGGGCGCCGAGGTGCTCGATACTTGCGAGTTCGAGCTCGCCATTGCACACCTGCACGTCCCCGAGATGGCCTGAACCGCCGACCCCACCAGGAGGACTCCCGCTGCGACACACCGTGCTCCGAACCCACACGAGCAGGGTTCGGAGCGCGGCGTGTGTCTGCTACTTGAGCGTGCTGCCGGCGTCGACAGTCATGGGAAGTCCTGTGACGTAACGAGATTCGTCGGAAGCGAGGAACAATACGGCGTTGCTGATGTCCTCGGGTTCCACCCAGCCGATCGGCAGTACGTGCATGAACTGTGCTACCGCCTTGAGATCCTCCGGCCCCGGGTTTTCGAGGTCGGGGCGGAACATCTTCATCGCTCCCTCGTTCATGAACATCGGGGTGTTCACGTTCGTGGGGTGAACGGAATTGACCCGGATGAAGTGCTCGCCCAGTTCGACGGCGAAGGAGCGCATCAGACCGACAACGCCGTGTTTCGCAGCGATGTACGGGCCGGTGTTCGGATAGGCCTTGAGTCCGCCCACCGAGCTGGTCAGGATGATCGATCCGCCGTTACCTGCCTCGATCATGTGGGGAACGCCGGCCTTCACCGATTTCCACACGCCGGAGAGGTTGATGTCCTGCATTTCCTGCCACTCGAATTCGTCGATCTCGTGGAGGGGCGATCCGCCGGTGCCGATTCCGGCGTTGGCGACGATGATGTCGAGCCGACCGAGTTGCGCGACGCCGTCGTCCACCGCGGCCTTCACCGCGTCGAAATCACGGACGTCGGCCTGCGCCGTGACGATGCGACGGTTCAGACCCTTGACCAATTCGACGGTCTCGGCCATGTCTTCCGGCCTCGACGGCTCGATCAGCGCGTTCTCCCTGATCGGTCCGCAGATATCGAGCGCGATGATGTCCGCGCCTTCCTGCGCGAGCCGGACCGCATGGCTGCGCCCCTGACCGCGTGCGGCACCCGTGACGAATGCGACCTTGCCTTCTACCCTGCCTGCCATGAATCACCTCTCTGGTCGCGCGCCGAGCGATTGCCCGATGCGGTGTCTACGGAATTGCGTCTATCGGGTTCGGCTGAACTCGATGTGGAGTTCGACGAGGCCGCGCAGCAGGAAGGTCGGCTCGTAGACGTACTGGCGGTCGTCCGCCGATCCGTGAGCGCGTTCGCTGATGCTGATATCGCTCATCCTGTCGAGCAGACGGTTCAGGGTCACGTGGCCTTCCATACGGGCGAGCGGCGCACCCGCACACGTGTGCAGGCCGCGCCCGAATGCGATGTGATCGTGCGCGTTCCTCCGGTCGAGCCGGAATTCGTTCGGGTTCTCGAACTTGCCTGGGTCACGGTTGGCCGCAGCGAGAGCCAGCATCACCACGGTTCCGGCAGGGACGTCGACGCCGCCGATCGTGGTGGACTTGCGGACGAGGCGGAAGTCGACCTTCGTCGGACTGTCGAAGCGGAGCGATTCCTCCATGAAGGGTTTGATGAGACTGCGATCATCACGCAGAAGCTTCTGGTACTCCGGACGTTCGCAGAGGACCCGTAGTGCCGAGCTGAGGAGCTTCGTGACCGTTTCCTGACCGGCGGCGAACAGGAAGGTTGCCGGCCGCACCACCTCGAGGAGTTCGGGTGTGGTTCCGTCCGGGTAGGTCGCCGCCGCCAACCCGCTGAGAATGTCGCCGCGGGGCTCGCGTCGTCGCTCGGCGAGGTAGCCGCCGAAGCGCTCGTCCAGATACTCCAGCGGGTTGACTGCTACCGTCCTGTGGTCGAGTGCCCCCACCGGGATACCGGAGCGCTCCGCGGCACCGAGGGCCCAGCGAAACTCGTCGCGATCCTCTTGCGGTACGCCGAGCAGGTCGGTGATCGCCAGGGTGGCAAACGGTTTGGCGTACTCGCTGAGAAACTCGCAGCGGCCGTTGTCGATGAATTCGTCGAGCACCTCGTCCGCCAGGGACCACAGGTACTCCTCGTTCTCCTTCAGGCGTTTCGGCGTGAGGAGCCGGCCCAGCAGCGATCGGGCCCGAGTGTGGTCGGGAGGGTCCATCACGACCATGTGTTCGGAGATCGGAAACAGATGGCGGTGCGCTTCGATCTGCTCCGTGATGTCGTCGCCCTCGGGTACGAACGGCAACGGGGGGAACGGTCCGCCGATGGCGTTGACCGCAGAGAGTGCTTCGCTGTTCTTGAATCCTTCGACCACCTCCTGGTAGCCGGTAACGACCACCACGCCGTAGTGCGGTTCGCGGAAGACCGGGTTCCGGCTCCGGAGGGAGTCGAAGTACTCGAAGGGGTTCTGTGCGAGCTCTCCGTCGGAGAAGTAGTCGACTGATGCGAGATCGGTCATCGGGTCACTGGCCTTTCGGTGAACGAGGTGACGGGACGGGCGAACCCTCGACGATGCTGACGGCTTGGCGCGGGCAAGCGCTGACCGCGGATTCCGCCTTGGGCCACAACGCTTCCGGGGGTGTTTCGTCGCAGACGGCGATGTCGTCGTCGCCGAGATCGAAGATCTCGGGTGCGATCTCGACGCACAGCGCGTGTGCCTCGCACATGTCGCGGTCGATGTGTAGGCGCTTCGGTGATCCCGTCATCGGGCGCTCCCAAGGTGAATTCGGATTCCGACAGCGGGTGGACGCTCACTCGATTCCGCCGCCGGAGGTACGGTGAGTAACGACGTTACTGGCGATACGGTAACGCGGTTATCCACACACGGCAAGGAAATTCACAAAATGGAGAACACCGCTGCGGTGGACACGGTGGACCGCACCCGAGACCGACTTCTCGACACCGTCGTCGACCTCCTCGAAAGCGACGGTTTCGACGCGGTCCAGCTGCGGGAGGTCGCACGTCGAGCCCGCACCTCCCTGTCGACCATCTACAAGCGCTACGCCACCCGGGACGAGCTGATCCTTGCCGCGATCGAGCGCTGGATGGGGGAGAACTATTCCGGCATCGGCAAGCACAGGCGCGATCCGAACGAGCCGCTGCACCCGGCGATGATGCGGGTCATCCGAGCCATCTTCGAACCGTGGGAGAAACACCCGGAGATGCTCCTGGCGTACTTCCGGGTGCGGAGTGCCCCGGGCGGCGAAAAGCTCCACGTGCGGGGCTTCGACCCTGTCGTGCCCATCGGCAAGGCAGTCCTGTCCGACGTGGATCCCGATTTCGTCGCCGACCTGGAAGCGATCCTCTCGAGCGTCGTCTACGGCCTGGTGGGGCGATGCCGCGAGGGGCACATCGCCATCGCCGACATCCTGCCCACTCTCGACCGCACCGTCTTCTTGCTGACGACAGGATATGAGGCCGGTCGCCGAGGGGGAACCTCGAACGCCCCGGGCTGAATCGATGAGTTCGGCACCGCGACTCGGTCTGTCTTCGGTGACGCGCCCTACAGGCGCACCGGAGAACAAGAGCAAAGGAGAGGTCAGATGCCAAAACTCACTCCCTGGCTGTGGTTCGACATGAACGCCGAAGACGCAGCCGAGTTCTATACGTCCGTGTTCCCGAACTCGCGAATCGGCAAGATCACCCGATACATCGAGGGAGCGCCGGTACCTGCCGGCACGGTCATGACCGTCGAAATGATCCTGGACGGGCAGACGTTCTACGGACTCAACGGCGGTCCGCAATTTCCGTTCACCGAAGCGGTGTCGTTCCAGATCGACTGCGACTCGCAGGACGAGGTCGACTACTACTGGAAGACGCTCACCGAAGGCGGCGGTGAGGAATCGCAGTGCGGCTGGTGCAAGGACAAGTTCGGCCTGTCGTGGCAGGTGGTGCCCAGGCAACTGGACGAACTGCTCGACTCGCCGGATCCGGCGGTGGTGGAGAGAGTCACCGCAGCGATGATGAAGATGCGGAAGATCGAGGTGCCGGAGCTCGAGGCCGCCGCCCGGGGATGAGGTGCTCCGGCCACCCGGAACGACGTGAGCCGGCACGGCCGTCACCGCAGGGAAGTCGGTGGTACGTTCCGCGATTATGACCACTCGCACCCAGCGGCTCGACGAACTGCCGTTCACGGGCAAGCATCGCCGGCTTCTGGCGGGCTCCGGCGTGGGCTGGGCGCTCGACGCGATGGACGTCGGGCTGATCTCCTTCGTGATGGCCGCGCTCGCAGTGCAATGGGAGCTGTCCCCGACCCAGCTGTCGTGGATCGGATCGATCGGGTTCGTCGGCATGGCCATCGGGGCGTCGGTGGGAGGGTTGCTCGCCGACCGTATCGGTCGCCGTCAGGTCTTCGCGATAACGCTGCTCGTGTACGGACTCGCCACCGGTGCGGCTGCGCTGTCGGTCTCGGTCGCGATGCTGATCGCGCTGCGATTCGTGGTGGGTCTCGGGCTCGGCGCCGAACTCCCCGTGGCCTCGACACTCGTCAGTGAATTCGCGCCTCGCAAGATCCGCGGCCGCGTCGTGGTCGCGCTGGAGGCGTTCTGGGCCGTCGGCTGGCTGCTCGCGGCGCTGATCGGCTATTTCGTCGTGCCCTTGAACGACGACGGCTGGCGGTGGGCACTCGCCGTCGGCATCGTCCCCGCCGCATACGCGCTCGTGGTGCGCTTCGGGCTACCCGAGTCGGTGCGGTTCCTCGAAAGCAAGGGTCGCCACGCCGAGGCCGAGGCGATCGTGCGCGACTACGAACGCTCGGCCGGTACGGCCCCTGCGAACGAGTCGCAGGCGGTCGAATCGCCGGGATCGGTCGAGCCGGTCGCACCGGCGGAACCCGCGCAGCGGGTCTCGATCTGGGCGCCGCACCTGCGCGCCCGTACCGCAGCCCTGTGGATCGTATGGTTCGGCATCAATCTGTCCTACTACGGAGCTTTCATCTGGTTGCCGAGCCTGCTCGTGGCACAGGGCTTCGATCTCGTCACCTCGTTCGGTTACACCCTGATCATCACGCTCGCACAGCTACCCGGATACGGCGCCGCGGCCTGGCTGATCGAGGTGTGGGGCCGCCGTGTGACCCTTGCGGCGTTCCTGACCGGCTCCGCAATCGCGGCCGCGCTGTTCGGCCTGGCCGAGACCCCCGCGACGATCATCGCCGCGGGCATGGCCCTGTCCTTCTTCAATCTCGGAGCGTGGGGCGCGCTCTATGCGATCGGCCCCGAGCTGTATCCGACCGCGGTACGCGGGTCCGGAACCGGAGCGGCTGCGGCCTTCGGGCGACTCGCGTCGATTCTCGCGCCGCTGCTCGTGCCGCTGCTTCTCGACTCCGGAGGCAGCGGACTCGTCTTCGGCGTGTTCGCGGCGGCGTTCGTCGTCGCAGCCGTCGCGGCGTTCACCCTCCCCGAAAGAGCCGGAACCGTCCTCGAATAGCGCCGCCGCGGGACTGTTCGTCACCCATGCGGGAGAACGACACTCGATGACGACGCTGGCCCGGGCACACCTCGGCCGGCCGCGCCGTTCCCCTCCGCAACGGTGGGGAACGGTGCGATTCTGGAGGGAAGGTTCGTGGGACCGGGATACGCGCACCGTCGATAGGACTCTCAGGGCCGCGGCTCCCGTTCTCGGTCAGATTTCGCGAATCCCTTCAGCGACCGACCGATAGGAGTTCTGTAATGAAAACCAAAGCAGCAGTGCTTCTCGAAGCAGGCAAACCGTTCGAGATCATGGAACTCGAACTCGACGGACCCGGGCCCGGGGAAGTTCTGATCAAATACACCGCGGCCGGGCTGTGCCACTCCGATCTCCACCTCACCGACGGCGATCTGCCACCGCGCTATCCCATCGTCGGCGGGCACGAAGGATCCGGAATCATCGAGGAAGTCGGGCCCGGCGTCACGAAGGTCAAGCCCGGCGACCACGTCGTCTGTAGCTTCATTCCCAACTGTGGAACGTGCCGCTACTGTTCGTCCGGCCGCCAGAATCTGTGCGACATGGGAGCAACGATCCTGGAAGGCTCGATGCACGACGGGTCCTTCCGGTTCCACGGCAACGGCTCGGACTTCGGCGCCATGTGCATGCTGGGCACGTTCTCCGAGCGCGCGACCATCTCACAGCACTCGGTGGTCAAGGTCGACGACTGGTTGCCGCTCGAGACCGCGGTCCTGGTGGGATGCGGCGTACCTTCGGGCTGGGGAACGGCCGTGAACGCGGGAAATCTGCGTGCCGGCGACACGGCGATCATCTACGGTATCGGCGGCCTGGGCATCAACGCAGTACAGGGCGCCGTCGCGGCGGGCTGCAAATATGTAGTCGTCGTCGACCCCGTCGAACTGAAGCGGGAGACCGCATTGAAGTTCGGCGCCACCCACGCTTTCGCGGACGCCGAGAGCGCAGCGGTCAAGCTCAACGAGCTGACGTGGGGACAGGGCGCGGACGCCGCCCTGATTCTGGTGGGCACCGTCGACGAGGATGTCGTGAGCGCTGCCACCGCGGCGATCGGCAAGGGCGGAACGGTGGTCATCACGGGCCTGGCCGATCCCGCCAAGCTGACGGTCCACGTGTCGGGAACCGATCTGACTCTCAACCAGAAGACGATCAAGGGCACACTGTTCGGTTCGATGAACCCGCAGTACGACATCGTCCGGCTCCTGCGTCTGTACGACGCCGGGAAGCTGAAGCTCGACGAGCTGATCACCAACACGTACCGGCTCGAAGACGTCAACACCGGTTACCAGGATCTGCGCAACGGCACCAATATCCGAGGCGTCATCATCCACGGCTCCTGACGCAGCGACCGATCAGGTGGGGCGGGGCGGTTCTCGACAAGCAGTGATGTCGGAACCGCCCCGCCCGCCGTCAGCGACGGCCGCGGAGATCGACCTTCCGGATCTTGCCCGAGGCCGTCTTCGGCAGCTCACCGAACACGATGCTGTCGGGAACCTTGAATCCGGCGAGCTGGGAGCGCACGTGCGCCCGCAGCTCCGCCTCGGTGGCGGTCGCTCCGGTGCGCAGCGTGACGTACGCGACGGGGCGCTCGCCCCACTTCTCACTCGGTGCGGCGACGACGGCGGCCTCGAGGACGGCGGGATGACTGATCAACGTGGCCTCGACCTCGACGGACGAGATGTTCTCGCCACCGGAGATGATCACGTCCTTGGCGCGGTCCCGGATCTCGATGTAGCCGTCCGGATGCATCACGCCGATGTCGCCGGTACGGAACCAGCCGTCCGGCACCGCCCGGGCGGTCGCGTCCGGGTTCTTGTAGTAGCCGAGCATCACGTTGTTTCCGCGAAGCGCGATCTCGCCGTTCGTCTCACCGTCGGCCGGAACATCGGATCCCATGGCATCGACGATGCGTAGCTCACCGGCGACGATGTTGCCGACGCCCTGACGCGAACGGAGCTGCGCCTGCTCCTCCGCGGACAGCGCGTCCCATTCGGACCGCCATTCGCAGATCGCGGCCGGCCCGTACGTTTCGGTGAGTCCGTACAGGTGCGTGATGTCGAATCCGAGCGCGGTGCAGCGCTCGATCAGAGCCGGGGCCGGGGGCGCGCCACCGATCGCAGCGACGACACGATGGTCGATGCCGCCCGCGTTCGGTGCATCGACGAGGGAGGCGAGCACGGTCGGCGCCCCGCACAGGTGCGTGACGTTCTCGGTGCGCACCAGGTCCCAGATGCGCTCGGGATCGACCTTGGGCAGGCACAGGTGGGTGCCGCCGGCGGCGGTGACGGCCCACGTGAACGTCCAGCCGTTGCAGTGGAACATCGGCAGCGTCCACAGGTACGTGGACTCGCTGGTCAGGCCGAAATGCGCCACCATCGCCAACGCCTGCAGGTAGGCACCCCGCGCGTGGTACATCACCCCCTTGGGGTCACCGGTCGTGCCGGAGGTGTAGTTCAGGGTGATCATGGCGCGCTCGTCGGTGAGCGGCACGTAGCGGTGTCGCGCTGCGGCGAGGCGTTCCTCGTAGTCCTCGGCGACCACCGTGACCGACGGCAGATCGGCTGCGGCCTCCCGGGCGATTTCGGTCAGGGATTCGTCGACGAGGAGGATCCGGCTGCCCGAGTGCTCGAGGATGAACCGGAGTTCGGGCGCGGTCAGGCGGGTGTTGAGCGAGACCAGAACAGCACCCGCGTAGAGCACACCGTGGTGCGCTTCGAGCATGAGGGAGGTGTTCGGCGAGAGTACTGCCACGCGGTCGCCGGGCTCGACGCCGAGATCGTGCAGCATGCCGGACTGGCGCAGGCACCGGTCGCGCAATTCGGCGTAGGTGCGGCGGATCTCGCCGTCGATTACCGCCGTGTCGTCGCGGAAGACCCGCGCGGACCGGTCGAGAAACGCGGTAGGGGTGAGTGTTTCGTAGCTGAATTGCGCGGTCACCTGATCGGTCTCCTTCGAATCTGCGTCGAGTGCACTCCGCGTGGAGTGCGCTCCACATCGCGAACGGTGTTCGGTACATCCCCCCTGTGCTGCGAGTGCAACAGCCATTCTCCCAAGGAGCCCCGTCCGGCGCTCGCTCAGGGGATCGTGGCGCGCCGATACCGGTCGCGCGAGGGCGTGCGTCGGCTCGGCGGCGCACCGGATCGCTCCGCTCAGGGAGCGACGGGATAGTGACTGGTGATCGCGACCCGGTTCCACGCGTTCATCACGATCGTGAGCCACCCGACCGCCGAGGTCTGCTTCGCGGTCAGGGATCCGTCGTCCCATGTGAGCGATGCGGGCACCGACAATCGAGTGACCTGCTCGGCCAGTGCCAGCGCCGCCCGCTCCTGCGCGGTGAAGTACTGCGACTCCCACCAGGCCGCCACCACCGCCAGCCGATCGGTGGTCTCACCCTTGGCGACGGCGTCACGGGTGTGCATGCGCAGGCAGAAGGCGCAGCCGTTGATCTGCGAGATTCGAATCTTGACCAATTCGACGAGTAGGGGGTGCAATCCCGCTTCCTGCACAGCAGCTTCGGCCTGCGCGTTCAGGGCCGTCAGCTCCTTGTAAGCGGCCGGGTGCTCCTTGCTGAGGTTCACAGTGCTCATGTCTCTTCCCCTTCGGTGGCGTGCTGAGAATGCGACCAGGACAAAGTCTGTCAACGACGCAGGTGCTGCGGGCACTGATCGCACAGGCGAGCGGGAGAGGCGTGGGATTCGCTTTCCTTGCTCGGGTGGGGTGCGTATCGTTCTGAGAGAGCCAGAAGAGGGTGACCGATGCCCTACAACGTGTTTGTCCTGGGTCCGGATCAGCACAACCAGCGGATCCTGGACAGGATGCCTGATGCCAGGTCGTGCTGTTTCCATCCGCTGCTTTCGATCGAGGAGCTTTTCGGCGAGCGGATCGCCTTCGATGCTCTTGTGTCATCGGCGCAAGACCGCCTCGCTGCGTTCACCGGTCCGATCGACGCGATCATCGGATTCTGGGACTTTCCGGTCAGCGCGATGCTCCCCCTGCTGCGCGCGCAGTACGGTCTGTCGCCCGCCTCGGTGAACGACGTGGCGATCTGTGAACACAAGTACTGGAGCCGGACCATCCAGCAGACGGTGATCGACGAGTATCCGCACTTCGGGCTCGTCGATCCGTTCCACGACAGTGAACCGCCCAGCGGGCTGCGTTTTCCGATGTGGGTCAAACCGGTCAAGTCCTTCTCCTCGTTACTGGCCTTTCAGGTCTCGGACCGTGATGAGTTCCGTTCGGCGCTGGTGAAAATTCGCGCTGGAATCGACTGGGTAGCAGAACCGTTCGATGCTTTCCTCGCGCGGATCGACCTTCCGCCGCACATCGCGGGCGTCGGTGGGAGGCTCTGCCTTGCCGAGGAAGCGGCCACCGGACACCAGGTGACGGTGGAGGGCTACCGGTACAGGGGAGAGATCGTCGTCTACGGTGTGGTGGATTCGCTGCGCTACGAACACTGTTCGAGTTTTCGCCGCTACCAGTACCCTTCCTCGCTGCCCGATTCTGTGTGCTCACGGTTGGCCGGCATCACGAGACTCGTCGTCGAGGCGATCGGACTCGAACGAATGACTTTCAACATCGAGTATTTCTGGGATTCCGCCACGGACGCCATCGTGTTGCTCGAGATCAATCCACGCCACTCCCAATCGCACGCGACCCTCTTCGAGGACGTCGACGGCGTCGCCAATCATCAAGTGGCGCTGCGGCTGGCACTCGACACCGATCCGCAGTTCCCGAGCGGAGCGGGGCCTTACGCGGTGGCGGGAAAATGTTTCGTCCGCAGCTTCTCCGACGGAGTTGTCCGGCGTATTCCCGGCCGGAAGGAGATCGACGCGGTCGAAGAGACCGTACCCGGTGTCTCGGTCGACGTCGTCGTGCGTGCGGGGGACCGGCTCTCGGGACTCCGGGGACAGGACAGTTACAGCTACGAACTGGCCCGCGTCTACATCGGGGCAGCCGACGAAGCGGAGCTGACCGTCAAGTTCGAACAGGTCGAGGCAGCGTTACCGTTCGAGATAGAGGCGATCCCATGATCCGCGCCGTCACGGAGCTGCCGTACCCCGTGCGTGAGGAGCAGGGCGTCTGGATCCCGATGCGCGACGGTGTGCAGCTCGCCGCGCGGATATGGCGTCCCGAGCGCGCCGACTCCGAGCCGGTCCCCGCGATCGTGGAGATGATTCCCTACCGGCAGCGGGACCTGACCGCGCGGCGCGACTCGATTCACCACCCCTACCTGGCCGGACACGGGTACGCCGGTGTGCGCGTGGACCTGCGGGGAAGCGGCGACTCCGAGGGCGTTCTCACCGGCGAGTATCTGGAGGAGGAACTCGCCGACGCCGAGGATGTGCTGGCCTGGCTGGCGGAGCAGCCGTGGTGCACGGGCCGATGCGGGATGATGGGGATCTCCTGGGGTGGTTTCAATGCCTTGCAGGTCGCGGCCCGCCGACCCCCGGGTCTCGATGCCATCGTGACCGCGAGTTCCACCGATGACCGCTACGCCGACGATGTCCACTACATGGGAGGCTGCCTGCTGTCGGACAACCTGTCCTGGGCGTCGACGATGTTCGCCTACAACTCGTGCCCACCGGACCCGGTCGCGGTGGGGGACCGCTGGCGCGAGATGTGGCACGAGCGCCTGGCCGGCAGCGGACTGTGGCTCGAGGACTGGCTGCATCACCAGTGCCGCGACGACTTCTGGAAGCACGGTTCGATCTGTGAAGACTTCGCCGCGGTGACCTGCCCGGTACTCGCGGTCAGCGGATGGGCCGACGGCTACACCAACTCCGTGTTCCGGCTGCTCGCCCACCTCGACGTGCCGCGCAAGGGTCTGATCGGTCCGTGGTCACACAAGTACCCGCACCTGGGGGAGCCGGGACCGGCCATCGGGTTTCTGCAGGAACTGGTGCGCTGGTGGGATCACTGGCTCAAGGACGTTCCCAATGACGTGATGGACGGCCCGATGCTGCGGATCTGGATGCAGGAGACGGTGCCACCGTTCACCGCATACGCCGAGCGGCCCGGGCGGTGGGTCGGCGAACCGTGCTGGCCCTCCCCGCGCATCCGGTGCAGCGACCGGCTCCTCGAACGCAATCGCATTGCGGGAGAAGAAGAGCAGGTGCGGTCCGAGGAACTGGCCGTCGAGTCCCCGCTGTCGGTCGGGCAGTTCGCCGGCAAGTGGTGCTCGTACAACGCGCCGCCGGATCTGCCCTACGATCAGCGCGAGGAGGACGGCGGTTCGCTCGTGTTCGATTCCGACGAGTTCACCGAACGGTGCGAGATCCTCGGATCCCCGGTCGTCGAACTCGAAATTTCCGCGAACGAGCCGGTCGCGATGATCGCGGTGCGACTCTCGGACGTCGCACCGGACGGGAGGGCGACCCGCATCAGTTATGGACTGCTGAACCTGACGCACCGGGACGGGCATCATTCCCCGGTACCGCTGGTTCCCGGAGAGCACTACAGGGTGAGTGTTCAACTCAACGCGATGGCTCAGGCTCTGCCGCCGAGACACCGCCTCAGAGTTGCCCTTTCGACGTCCTACTGGCCGTTGGTGTGGCCGCCGCCCGGCCCGGTGCGGTTGTCGGTGTACACCGGTTGGAGCAGGCTCGTGCTGCCGGTGCGACCGGTCGACGAGCCCGATGAAACTTCGCTGCGGCCGTTCGGTGATCCCGAGGGAGCCGAACCGATCTCGGTCACTTCGCTGACCGTCGGTGAAGAACGATGGATCGTCTCCCGGGATCTGATCCGCTATGCCAGTGCCCTCGAGGTAGTCAAAGACCTGGGAGTGGTCCGTTTCGACGACAGTGGGCTCGAGGTCGCGCGCCGCGCCGTCGAGAAGTACAGCTGGGTCGGTGACGACTTCGATTCGGTTCGAGGTGAAACGGAGTGGATGGTCGCGTTCGAACGGGGGGACTGGAAAGCGTCGACGACGACCCATACCGTCTTGACGTCCACGGCGGCGCACTTTCGGATCCGCGCCGAACTCCGCGCGTACGAGAGCGACCGGTGCATCGCGACCCACAGCTGGGATCGCCTGGTGCCCCGCTTTCTCGTCTGAACCAGCCGCGCCACCACGATCGGCCGGTGCCGCCGTTCACAAAGGAAATCGGTAAGGCCACCTCGCTTTTCAATGACCGTTCCGAGACGTCGAGACTCGCGTCGAGGAACTATGTCGAAATACCTCGACCGTCGCGCAGATTGCGGGCATCATGGTGTGCCCCTCCGACACGAGAGACGACAACGTGACCACCAGTGAAGATGTCCAGTACTCACGCAGCGACGAATGGTTCGACTCGCAGGGTCTCCGTTGCGCGGTAGCGGTATTCCGCCCGGCTGCCGCCACAGCCGACACACCGGCAGTGGTCATGGCCCACGGATTCGGCACGCCCCGCGCGTTCTGCCTCTACGCGTATGCCGACGAGTTCGCCCGAGCCGGCTACACGGTCCTGGTCTTCGACTACCGGCACTTCGGCGAAAGCGAAGGCGAGCCACGCCAACTCCTCGACATCACGAAGCAGCACCAGGACTGGCGCAACGCCGTGGCCTACGCCCGATCTCTCGACGGTATCGACTCCCGCCGCATCGTCGGGTGGGGCACATCGTTCGCAGGCGGTCACGTGCTCACCCTGGCAGGAACGGGCGAGAACTTCGCCGCGGTCATCGCTCAGGTCCCACACGTGGACGGGGTCGCTGCCGTCCGAGCAACCGGTCTTCGGAACGCAGTGCGCCTCATACCATCTGCCATTGCCGATCAGGCGCGAGCACTGCTGAAGCGATCACCTCGCTACATCGACTCCGTAGGCCGGCCAGGAGACCTGGCGGTCATGACATCCCCCGACGCCATGGATGGGCGCAACCGACTGCTCGCTGCATCCGGTCTGAACGACGGCGACTATCCCGAAACCGTCGCCGCTCGCATCCTGCTACGTATCGCCTTCTACTCTCCCGGCCGCACCGCTGCGGCGATCCGGTGTCCGGCCCTGATTCACATCATGGCCGACGACGCAGTCACCCCCGCCTCGGTCGCCATCAAGACAGCACTGAAGATCCCCGACGCAACCGTGCAC
>NZ_JAUZMZ010000094.1:0-19776 GCF_036327435.1 Rhodococcus chondri
CTGGGATCAGCCCGCCGGGAGGGTCGCGGAACTGGACCGGGCGAAGGCCGGACGCACCGTCCCGGTCGTTCTGCCCGCCCTCGACGAGGAGGACACGGTCGCGGGCGTCGTCGACACGATCCATCCGCTGCTCGGCGGTCTCGTCGACGAACTGGTGGTCCTCGACTCGGGTTCGACCGACGAGACCGCCGCACGTGCCCGCGCGGCCGGTGCCCGCGTCCTGTCCCGGGAAGAAGCGGTCCCCGCCGTCGAACCGGTCGCGGGTAAGGGGGAGGTGCTGTGGCGTTCGCTCGCGGCGACCTCCGGCGACCTGATCGCCTTCGTCGACTCGGATCTGATCAAGCCGGATCCGGCCTTCGTTCCGAAGCTGCTCGGGCCGCTGCTGCTCGGCGACGGTATCCACCTCGTCAAGGGGTACTACCGCCGTCCGCTACGGGTGAGCGGCTCGGAGGACACACACGGCGGCGGACGGGTCACCGAACTCGTGGCCCGGCCGCTGCTCGCCGCGCTGCGCCCCGAATTGACGTGCGTTCTGCAGCCTCTCGGTGGTGAGTACGCCGGGACGCGGGAGCTGTTGGAGGCGGTGCCGTTCGCCCCGGGCTACGGCGTGGAGATCGGACTGCTGCTCGACACGTACGACCGCCTCGGGCTGAACGCGATCGCGCAGGTGAACCTGGGGGTGCGCAAGCACCGGAACCGACCGCTCCACGAGCTGGGCGCGATGAGCCGGCAGATCGTCGGAACGATGCTGGGGCGGTGCGGGATCCCGGATTCGGGCGCGCCGCTGACCCAGTTCTTCGTCGACGGCGACTCGTTCGTACCCGTCGACACCGCGGTCAGTCTCGAAGACCGCCCGCCGATGAACAGCGTCGTCCGCTGACGACCGCACCTGCCGGTGCCGCGGTGTCGGATGTCCGTGTCAGGATCGGAGCATGCTGACCGTTCTGCTGTACGTGGGCGTCATGGTGCTCGTCGGGGCGGTGCTGTTCTTCGTCGCGAGCACCGTGTTCGGCCGGGGGGAGGCGCTCGCTCCGATCCCGCCGGGCACCACCACGACGGTGCTGCCCGCCTCGGATGTCACCGGAAGGGATATCCGCGACCTGCGCTTCCAGCAGGTTCTGCGCGGATACAAGATGAGCGAGGTGGACTGGGCGCTGGACCGGATGGCCCGCGAGATCGACGACCTGCGGGCCCGTCTCGACGAGTACGAGGCCACGGCGGCCCCGGACGAAGCGGCACCGGCAGAGGCGTCGTCACGGACGGACGAGCCGGACCCCGCGGACGAGCCTGTGCCGGAGGTGGTACCGGACGAGCAGTCGCCGCACTCTGTCGGCACCGAGACCCGGGAGAGCCGATGAGCGCCGACGGCCTCGTCCGGTGTCCCTGGGTGGTGGAACCGCCGGGGTCGACCGTGTATCGCGACTACCACGACACCGAGTGGGGACGCGAGCTCCACGGCCGCGACGCATTGTTCGAGCGGCTGGCACTCGAGGCCTTCCAGTCGGGGCTGTCGTGGTTGACGATCCTGCGCAAGCGCGAGGCATTCCGGGCGGCCTTCGCCGGATTCGATGTGGACGTCGTCGCCCGGTACGCCGAGGACGACGTGACACGGCTGCTGCAAGATGCGGGGATCGTGAGGAACAGACGCAAGATCGAGGCGGTCGTGGCCAACGCCCGGGTCGTCCTCGAGCTGCAGGACACCGACCTCGACACGCTCCTCTGGTCCTTCGCGCCACCGCGGCGCGCGCGACGACCGGAGTCGCCTGCACTGATTCCCGCGGTGACCGAGGAGTCGACGGCAATGGCACGGGAACTCAAGCGTCGCGGGTTCAGGTTTGTGGGTCCTACCACGGCATATGCGTTGATGCAGGCCGTCGGGATGGTCGACGATCACCTCGCCGCATGCGAGGTGCGATGAGCTGGTTCACACGCCCGAGCGGTCCTGACGGTGGAGTCAGGTATCGGGTCGAGATCCCGATAGGGAAGAATGAGCTAGCGCGCATCGTCGACATCGACGAGGCAACCACACGGTAACCCACGCGTCCGGCGGTCGGGCGCAGATTTGGAGGGAGCAGAGGATGGCGGCCATGAAGCCCCGGACCGGGGACGGTCCCCTCGAAGCAACCAAAGAGGGACGAGGAATCGTCATGAGGGTTCCACTCGAGGGCGGCGGACGTCTGGTCGTCGAGCTCACGCCGGAAGAGGCTGCGGCCCTGGGCGACGAACTCAAGAGTGTTACCAGCTGATCGGCCCTCCCTCGGGCATTTCGGGCCTCGCGCTCTTCGGTGCGCGAGGCCCGGTGCCGTCCGGTTCTCTCCGGTCCTCTCCGACAGCGTGTTCGTCGTGAGTGAGGTGTGTCGATGCTCGATACGGTGATCGACCTGCTGGCGTGCCCGCACTGCGATGGCGAGCTCGACCTCGACGACGCTGTGGTCCTGTGCGCACGGGGGCACACTTTCGATGTTGCCCGGCAGGGCTATGTCGGACTGCTTGCCGGCGGCGCCACCCCTTTCACCGGCGACACCGCCGACATGATCGCCTCCCGCGGAGAGTTCCTCGGTGCCGGCTACTACGACCCGATACGCGAGGCCGTGGCCGCGGCCTGTGTCGATGCCGCCGGCACGCCCGCATCGGGCGACGACGCGGACGCACCGCGCGTTCTCGAAGTCGGTGCCGGAACCGGCCAGTACCTTGCGACCGTCCTCGACGCGATGCCCGGATCCCGCGGCATCGGTCTCGACGTCTCCAAACCCGCGGCCCGTCGTGTCGCCCGCAGCCACCCGAGGGTGGGATCGGTGCTCGCCGACGTCTGGCGGCGGCTTCCGGTCCGGTCGGGTGCGCTCACCCACGTGATGGCGGTCTTCGCGCCGCGCAATGCCCCCGAAATCCACCGCGTGCTCGGGCGGGGAGGCGTACTCGTCGTCGTGTCGCCGACCTCCGAGCACCTCCACCAACTCGTGACGCTGCCCGGGATGGTGCGGGTCGACGAGAACAAGACCGAACGGCTCTCGGCGGCCCTGTCAGGACTGTTCGAGCGCACCGGACGCGTCGAGGTGCGGTTTCCGATGGCGCTGGGGCACCCTGCCCTGGAACAACTCGCGGGAATGGGTCCGTCCGCTCACCATCTCTCGGCGCAGCAGCGCACCGAGATGATCGGCGCTCTCCCGGAACCCTTCGANGTGACCGCGTCGGTGGTCGTGTCCACCTGGATCCGCCGCGACGACACCGGTCCGGACGACGACACCGCCACGGACGACGCGGGCTCCGAGCCCCGCGTCAGCGGTGGCTGATCACGTCCTGATAGACGGTCAGGGTCTGCCGGGCGATCTGCGCCCAGGAGAACTCGGTGATCGCGCGGTTCCTCCCCGCACGGCCGTATTCGGCGGCGCGGTCGGCATCGCCCGCGAGGTCGTTGATGGCGTCGGCGAGGGCGCGTTCGTAGGCTTGCGGTTCGTACGAGTTGTAGTGCACCAGCCGGCCGGTGACGCCGTCCTCCACGACCTCCGGGATACCGCCGACGTCCGAGGCGACGACCGCGGTTTCGCAGGCCATCGCTTCGAGGTTCACGATGCCCAGCGGCTCGTAGACCGACGGGCACACGAACACCCGCGCCGCGGAGAGGATCTCCCGCACCGACTCGGCGGGCAGCATCTCCTGGACCCAGAACACATTGCCGCGGACACGCTGCAGTTCGGCGACCGCGCGCTCGGTCTCGGCGGCAATCTCGGGGGTGTCGGGTGCACCCGCGCACAGCACCAGCTGGATTTCGGGGTCGAGGTCGTGGGCCGCCGCAACGAGGTGCCCGACTCCCTTCTGCCGGGTGATCCGTCCTACGAATGCGACGATCGGGCGGTCGGGGTCGATACCGATCCGGGTCAGGGCGGACTCGGAGGCAGGCTCGGCCGGACCGGGGTGCCACGTGGACGTGTCGATGCCGTTGCGCACCACGTGGACCCGGGCGGGGTCGACGAACGGATACGCGTCGAGGACGTCGAGTCGCATACCGTCGCTGACGGCGATGACAGCGTCGGCGTACTGCACCGCGTTGCGTTCGGACCACGACGAGATCCGGTAGCCGCCCCCGAGCTGCTCCGCTTTCCACGGCCGGCGCGGCTCGAGGGAGTGCGCGGTGAGCACGTGCGGCACGTCGTACAGTTCGGCGGCGAGGTGACCGGCCAGACCCGAGTACCAGGTGTGCGAATGCACGACGTCGACTCCGGCCGCGGCGTGCGCCATGCGTAGTTCCGCGGACAGGGTGGTCAGTGCCGCGTTGGCCCCCGCGAGGGCGGGATCGGGTGAGTGCACGAATGCGGTGTCGCGGGGTGCGCCCATGCAGTGCACGTCCACCTCGCACAGTCGGCGCAGCTGCCCGACCAGTTCGGTGACATGGACACCTGCACCGCCATAGACCTCGGGCGGATACTCCCGTGTCATCATTGCCAACCGCACCGACTCAAACTATCCGCCCGGCGACATTCCGGCCACTCGGCAGACACCGGGAGGCCAGGTGCGCGACGGTCAGGAGCGAACGAGGCGCGCGATGGCGTCGGATGCCTCCTTGATTTTGAGATCCGCTTCCTCGCCGCCGGTCTTGGCCGCGTCGACGACGCAGTGCCGGAGGTGGTCGTCGAGCAATCCGAGCGCAAGTCCCTCGAGGGCCTTGGTGAGCGCGGAGATCTGGGTAAGAATGTCGATGCAGTACTGCTCTTCGTCGATCATGCGGTGGATACCGCGGGTCTGGCCCTCGATCCGCTTGATGCGGGCCAGGTACTTGCTCTTGTCGCCGATGTAGCCGTGGGTGGTGTGGCACGAGGCCGACTCGCCGACGGCCGCAGGAACCATTGAGTCGCTCATGTCACTCAGTATATACCCCCTAGGGGTATAGGTATCCGGGCGTTATCCGATTTCCGGCTCGATTTCACGGCTCGATCCCGCGATCCGAAAAAGCGCTTCGCTGGCGAGGGGGTGTGGGTGCGGATAGGTTGACCGTGTGAGGAGCCAGCCCCATGTGCTTGGAATCGTGCTCGCCGGCGGCGAGGGCAAACGCCTGTACCCGCTGACAGCAGACCGCGCCAAGCCGGCCGTGCCGTTCGGCGGCGCATATCGACTGATCGATTTCGTCTTGAGCAACCTGGTGAACGCCGGGTACCTGCGCATCTGCGTTCTCACGCAGTACAAGTCGCACTCGCTCGACCGACACATCTCCCAGACCTGGCGCCTGTCCGGCTTCACCGGCGAATACATCACCCCGGTTCCCGCCCAGCAGCGACTCGGACCGCGTTGGTACACCGGTAGTGCCGACGCGATCCTCCAGTCGCTGAATCTGGTCTACGACGAGGATCCCGAGTACATCGTCGTTTTCGGTGCCGACCACGTGTACCGGATGGATCCCGAGCAGATGGTGCGGGAACACATCGAATCGGGGGCGGGCGTCACGGTCGCCGGAATCCGGGTGCCGCGCAGCGAAGCGTTCGCGTTCGGCTGCATCGACAGCGACGATCAGGGACGCATCACCCAGTTCCTGGAGAAGCCGACGCACCCTCCGGGTACACCCGACGACCCCAACGCCACCTTCGCGTCGATGGGTAACTACGTCTTCACCACCAAGACGCTCGTGGAAGCCTTGCGCGCCGATTCGGAGAACCCGGACTCCGACCACGACATGGGCGGCGACATCATTCCGGCTCTCGTCGCCGCGGGCGAGGCGCACGTCTACGACTTCAAGGACAACGTCGTACCGGGCGCCACCGAACGCGACCGCGGCTACTGGCGCGACGTCGGAACGCTCGACGCGTTCTACGACGCCCACATGGACCTCGTCTCGGTGCACCCGATCTTCAACCTCTACAACAGGCGCTGGCCGATCCGCGGGGCCATGGAGAATCTGCCACCCGCGAAGTTCGTCCAGGGCGGACTGGCCCAGGAATCGATCGTCGGGGCCGGCTGCATCCTCTCCGCGGCCACCGTCCGCAACTCGGTGCTCAGTTCCAACGTCATGGTCGAGGACGGCGCGACGGTCGAGGGCAGCGTGCTGATGCCGGGCGTGCGGATCGGGAAGGGCGCCGTGGTGCGTCACGCGATCCTCGACAAGAACGTCGTGGTGGGTGACGGCGAAATCATCGGCGTCGACCTCGAACGCGACCGTCAGCGGTTCGCTGTGAGCAACGGCGGCGTCGTCGCGATCGGCAAGGGCGTGTGGATCTAGCGCTCCGCCGCGAACCGGCTCAGTTGAGCCGCACGGCGCACAGCAACCCGTCGCCGAGCGGGAGCACCACCGGGGCCAGCCGGTCGTCGGAAGACACGGCTCGGGCCGCCTCGCGGACAGCGAGCACCGTGGAATCGCGTGCCGTCGGGTCGGCCACGCGACCCTCGAGCAGGGCGTTGTGCAACACGATCACTCCGCCCGGCCGCAGCAACCGCACGCCTTCACGCACGTAGTGCGGATGGTCTGCGGGGGTGGCGTCGACGAAGACCAGGTCGTACCCGGAGTCGGCGAGGCGGGGCAGCACGTCGAGCGCGCGACCATTGATCAGTCGCGTGCGTGAGGCGGCCACGCCGCCCTCCCGGAAGGCGATCTTCGCGGCACGCTGATGCTCCGGCTCGCTGTCGATGGTGGTGAGGACACCGTCCTCGCGCAGGCCGTGCAGAATCCACAATCCGCTCACTCCGGCGCCCGTCCCGATCTCCACGACCGTCTTCGCGTCGAGCATCCGGGCGAACAGCGCGAGCGCCGCGCCGACGGAGGGCGAGACGGGGTCTGCGCCGAGATCGAGCGCGCGGTCGCGCGCAGCGGCGAGTGATTCGTCTTCGACGACGACATTTTCGGCGTGGGCCAGGATCCGATCGGCGTTGGTCTGCACCCCAAGGAGGCTATCGTCACGCTGCCATCCGTGCAGGCAGGCGCGCACGTAGGACCCTTGAATTCTCGACCGGATCGTCCGTCGGGTTTCTCAGCGTCGTTTCAGGTTACTCATACGGCAACCACATCGACGTAGGGAAGAGTAAAGGTCAGCACACGCAGCACAACTGCACGGCACGCGTCTCGCGGTGTGGCCCACAATACGGGCGGCGAACTGGAACAAACCGGTGAGCTCGCACGTTGCACCCCGCAAGCACCGATGTCGAGCGGTCCGAAGAGGAGGATCCAGCGATCCACATGGCCCAACCCCACAGCGTTCTCGCGCACGACGCCCCTGCTCTCGACGACGCCGCAGTTCTCGACCGTGCCACCCACGGCGAGACCGGCGCGATCGAGCTCACAGGCACGGCGGTGTTCGATGCTACCGGGGATCGGACGGCGATGCCGTCGTGGGACGAGCTCGTCCGTGAGCACGGCGATCGTGTGTACCGGTTGGCCTACCGGCTCTCCGGCAACGCCCAGGACGCCGAAGACCTCACCCAGGACACGTTCATCCGCGTCTTCCGCTCGCTCCAGGACTACCAGCCGGGCACCTTCGAAGGCTGGCTGCACCGAATCACTACGAATCTGTTTCTCGACATGGTTCGCCGCCGCAACCGCATCCGCATGGAAGCGTTGCCCGACGACTACGATCGTGTACCGGCCGAAGGGCCCAATCCCGAAGAGATCTACCACGATGCGCGTCTCGACGCCGGTCTGCAGTCCGCACTGGACAGCCTGGCACCCGAGTACCGCGCCGCGGTGGTGCTCTGTGACATCGAAGGTCTGTCCTACGAGGAAATCGGTGCCACACTGGGAGTGAAGCTCGGAACGGTGCGGAGTCGCATCCACCGAGGTCGCGCGGCGCTACGTGAGTATCTGCGCGAACATGGAAGGACCGAAATCGGTCGCGTCGATGCGGGGTAGCCGCCAGGAGGGTTTGATGACGATGGTGCAGCCACCTCGCAGGTTCGGTTCCACGGAGCACTTGGCCAGCGAGGCCGTTGCAGCGTACGTCGACGGCGAATTGCGCATGACTCCGTACCTGCGCGCCGCGGAACACCTGTCGATCTGTCCCGAATGCGCCGCCGAAGTCGAAGCCCAGCAGCAGGCCCGGCACGCGCTGCGCGCGGCTGCGCAACGGGCTCCGCAGATGCCCAGCTCCCTGCTCGGTGCGCTCAACAGCATCCCCCTGCACCTGCGCGAGACCGCGTCCGGCGAACCGGCACAGCGGCCCGCCTCGCTGCAGGACAATTTCGGCGTCTCGTTCCCGGAACCGTGGCCCGGAGCACGACGGTGGTCGATCCGCCGTCGCAGGTGAGCGACCGGGCGGTAACAGCGCTCGCGGTGGTATCGGTGATACTGGGCTGCGTGACGGACCTACACGGGGGAGACGGACACGCGTGACGGCGGAATCTGTGCAGCAAACCGGGCGCGGGGACATCGGCGCCGGCAACGGTGCGTCCCTACCCGACGCGTCCTCGGGCAAGCCGGACACATCGTCCGGAGCGATTGTCCGTCCTTCCGACGCGCCTCGGCTCGATCCGCGGCCCGTGTACCGGCCCGCGGTCGATCAGGCATCGGCGCGGGTTTTCGGCCGTCCGTCGGACACGGCCGGGTCGTTCGGGTCCGTCCGCGCGGAAGAGCCCCGGATCCGAAACGCGCCGCCGCCGGATCCGATGCTCGCCGAGGCCTACGGCCGTCCGGGCGACGCAGACGACACGTTGCAGCGTCCCCCGTCGGAATCCGGCACCGACCCGGACGGCGCCGAAGGCGAACCCGACCCGTGGCGTGACCCGGACTCCGCGGTCCGGCTCGGACCTCCCGTCGAACGCACGGCACACCAGGATCTGCCGCTTGCACCGAAGCTCACCCTGCGGGAAGTGTTGTTCGACCGTCGCGTCGAACCCCGCGCCCTCGCCGCCCTCGCCGGCCTGGCAGTCGTCATCGCCATGGTCGGTGGCCTCGTGGTAGCGCTGATCACTTCCGACAACGGGTCCCTGACCAGCCGCGGCGTGTCGCTGACGCAGGTTGCCGGTGGCGATCAGCTTCCCTCCGGAGCCGTTGCACGTGTCGCCGACGCCGTGCTTCCCTCCGTGGTGTCGATCCAGGTCACTCTCGGCACGGACGCCGGCACGGGGTCCGGCGTCGTGATCGACGGCGACGGATACATCGTCACCAACAACCATGTCGTGTCCATGGCCGCGACCAATCCGGACGCAAAGGTGCAGGTCACCTTCGACGACGGCACCAAGGTGCCCGCCTCCATCGTCGGCCGCGACATCAAGACGGACCTGGCGGTGCTCGCAGTCGAGGACGTGGACAACCTCGTCGTCGCCGAACTCGGTCGTTCGGAAGATGTCCAGGTCGGTGAGGACGTGGTCGCTGTCGGTTCGCCGCTCGGCCTGAGCAAGACCGTCACCCGCGGCATCGTCAGTGCGCTGCATCGTCCGATGCGTCTGAGCGGACAGGGCACCGACACCGACGCGGTGATCGACGCCGTCCAGACGGATGCGTCGATCAACCCCGGTAACTCGGGTGGACCGCTCGTCGACGCCGAAGGGCGGGTCATCGGCATCAACTCGGCAATCAAATCCGAAACCGGTGGTTCGGTCGGTCTCGGGTTCGCAATCCCCATCGATGACGTCACCGAAGTCGTCCAGGAGCTCATCCGCAACGGCGAGATGAAGCATCCGGAAATCGGCGTCAATGCCCGCACTGTCGTCAACGACGTCGCGAGTGGCGCCGAGATCGCGAACGTTCAGCAGGACGGTCCGGCGCAGCGTGCGGGAATCGTCGAGGGAGACGTGATCGTCAAGGTCGGCGACCGGGAGGTCGCCAGCTCCGACGAACTCGTGGTCGCGGTGCACGCCCAGAAGATCGGCGAACCGGTCACCGTCCAGCTCGTACGCAGCGGTCGGATCGTCGACGTGCAAGTCACGCCCGAATCCGACTGAAACCGCTGCACACACGGTGTGACGTGGACCGCGGGAGCTGCATTCCCGCGTGAACCACGTACTCTGTATCCGTGTTCGGCAACATCGGTTGGGGCGAGTTCATAGTCCTCCTCGTCGCGGCGCTCGTCGTCCTCGGCCCGGAGCGGTTACCGGGCGCAGTGTCGTGGGTGACGAAGTCGCTGCGGCAGGTGCGCGATTACGCGTCCGGTGCCCGAGCACAGCTCAAGGAAGAACTCGGCCCCGAGTTCGACGATCTGCGCCAGCCGCTCTCGGAACTCAACCAGCTTCGCGGCATGACCCCCCGCGCGGTCATCACCAAGCATCTGCTGGACGGCGACGACTCGGTCCTCACCGGCAACTTCGACACACCCGCAGCGCCGTCCCCCAACGGCCCGGCGCCGCGTCCGAACCTGTCCAAGCCCCTCGCCCCCGGCGAGAAACCCCCGATCGATCCCGACGCGACCTAGCCTTCGGGCCGCCGAGGCCGCAGCGCGCTAGAGGTGGCGGGTCGTGTCGATCCCCAGCGACATGCCGGCCAGGCCGCGCTTGCGAACCGCGAGCTTGTCGGCGATCGCGGTCAATGCCATTCCCGGCGCCGACTCGGGCGCACTGAGCACGATCGGGGTACCCGCGTCGCCGGACTCGCGGATCGCGGGATCGAGTGGAATCTGCCCGAGCAGCGGAACCTCGGCTCCGACGGCGCGAGAGAGTCGTTCGGCAACCGCTTGCCCGCCGCCGGTGCCGAATACGTCCATCCGCGTGCCGTCCGGCAATTCGAGCCACGACATGTTATCCACGACGCCGGCGATGCGCTGGCGCGTCTGGAGCGCGATGGACCCGGCTCGCTCGGCGACTTCGGCCGCTGCCTGCTGCGGCGTGGTGACGACGAGGATCTCGGCGTTGGGGATGAGCTGGGCGACGGAGATCGCGACGTCGCCCGTGCCGGGGGGCAGATCGAGGAGCAGGACGTCGAGGTCACCCCAGAACACGTCGGCGAGGAACTGCTGCAGCGCGCGGTGCAGCATCGGCCCGCGCCACACGACGGGCGTGTTGCCCTCGGTGAACTGGGCGATGGAGATCATCTTCACGTTGTGCGCGACCGGGGGCATGATCATCCGCTCCACCTGCGTGGGCTTGGCGGACGTGCCGAGCATGCGGGGGATCGAATGCCCGTAGATGTCGGCGTCGAGCACTCCGACGGACAACCCGCGTGCGGCCATCGCTGCGGCGAGGTTGACGGTGACGGACGATTTGCCGACACCGCCCTTGCCGGATGCGACGGCATAGACGCGGGTGAGGGAACCGGGCTGCGCGAACGGGATGACGGGTTCGGTGGAGTCGCCGCGAAGGGACTTGCGCAGGGCGGTGCGCTGTTCGTCGTTCATCACATCGAGCGTGACGCGGACTTCGCCGACACCGGCGACGTCGGCGACGGCCGTGGTGACACGGTCGGAGATCTCCGTCCGCATCGGGCATCCGGCGGTGGTCAGGTAGACGGCGACGTCGACACTGCCGTCGGCACCGATTTCGATGCTCTTGACCATGCCCAGATCGGTGATGGGTTTGCGGATCTCGGGATCCTGCACCCGTGCGAGCGCACTGCGGACATCTGACTCACTGACTGCCATGACGCCCATGGTAGGCGGGACTCGCTCAGTGGATGCGCGGCAGGTCCGCCGGGCTCGGTGTGACACCGGTGGAGTAGGCAGCCGAC
Organism: Rhodococcus chondri; assembly: GCF_036327435.1. Taxonomy (NCBI): domain Bacteria; kingdom Bacillati; phylum Actinomycetota; class Actinomycetes; order Mycobacteriales; family Nocardiaceae; genus Rhodococcus; species Rhodococcus chondri. Next base: position 11,570 of record NZ_JAUZMZ010000094.1, read on the forward strand.
CACGCGAGCACGTTGGCGACGTACGCCATCGAGTTGTTGTATCGGTGGATGGCTTTCGTCGAGTGCGCGAGGTTGCGCATGTCGAGTCCACCGTCGCACAGGTACCGCGCGGTGGTGAGCGTCGAATCGTAGAGATTCTGAGGGTTGGCGCTGCCGTCGCCGTCGCCGTCGCCCGCGTACTGGTTCCACGTGGTGGGAATGAACTGCATGGGACCGACGGCGCGGTCGTACACGGTGTCGCCGTCGAGGACGCCACCGTCGGTGTCGTGGATGGTCGCCTGGCCGCGGAGGCTGCCGTTGAGGGGCAGGCCGATGACGGGCTCGAACAGGTTGCCCTTGTCGTCGGCCTTGCCGCCGTTGGCGTGGCCGGATTCGACGCGTCCGATGCCTGCGAGGAGGGTCCAGTACATGCCGCAGCCGGGGTTCTCCTCTGCGAGGATGCGCTCGGCGTTGCGGTATGCGTCGAAGTTGATGCCGGGAATGCCGAGGGGCCCCTCGGGCAGCACCTCGGGCGCCGCAGGTTCCGGTTCCGCCACGGGGGCAGCTTTGGGGGCCGGAGCCGGTGCGGCTGCGGCGATCATGACCGTGTCGGAGACGGGGACCGACTGCGGGATCTCGACGACGGACGAGAGGTCGAGCGAAGTCGCGGCGGCGGTGGGCTGCGCCTCATGCTGCTGGATGCCGAGCAGGGCGCGAGGCGATGCGCCTGCGGTGGTCGCGGCTGCGGCGACGAGTCCGACGGGGACGAGTCCGGTCATGGCGATTACGGAATTACGCCTGATCTTCGAATCCGTCGGTTTCACGTGCCGGCCCACTGGTACCTCCCTCGGGCATTCTTTCGAGATGCCTCCGTTATATAGCGGTGCCAGGCTACACGATTCGTAGCTTTTCCGTTATTTAAACGTGATGTAACGCGCGTTTATGGCCACGTTGAGGGATGTTTTGCCCGGTGAGAGCGGGAACTGTGACTCTTCGGTGATGACACGCCGGAGACCGACATCGACCGGCAGACGGTCGCGTCGACGAGCAGCCGACTCGGGATTCCGAGCCGGAGCGTCGTCACTCACACAGCGAGGGAACCAGGCACGGAATGTCGGGAAGCGCGGGAAGCTCCGGCAACGCCGGGGGCTGCGGGACAGGCATGTCCTGCCCCTGCGGCGCGGGTGCTGCGGGCGCGGCGGGACTCGCGGGCGCGGCGGGACTCGCGGGTGCGGCCGGCGCGGAGGGAGACGAAGGCGCCGCGACATCCGCGACTCCCGGTACCGGGCGCGCCTCCGTCGATACGGGAGACCAACCCGCACCCGGTGCGACTTCCGCACCCTTTTCGTACTCGGCGGACCACTTCCGCACGTTTGCCAGATACTCGGGGGACGGATCGAACAGTGCTACGGCACGGGCCTGAGCTTCGGGCTCCCGGAGACCGGCGCCGCCGTCGCACATCCACGTTCCGGCCGCGAGCGTCGCGTCGAACACGTTCTGGGGATCGGCTGCGCCGTCGGCGTTCCCGTCCGACGAGAATCGCTCCCAGACCGCCGGAGGCAGCTGCATGGGGCCGATGCGCCCGTCGGGCGACGCCTTCGGCACGGACAGGGTCCCCAGTACGTCCGTCCGGCCGCCGTCGCCGTGCTGAGACGCGATGCGGCCGATCGAGGCCAGGAGGTGCCAGGGGAGTCCGCATTCGGGGCTGTCGATCGTCAGTTGCATCTCCGCCGCGCGATACGCGTAGTAGACGAGTTCCGGAATGGCCAGCGGACCCTCTCCGAATACCGCAGGTTGCCCCGAACCGGCGGGTGCCGGGGGCGGAATCTGCGACAACGGGTCCGGCGATGCCCCGCCGCGGAAGGCCTGCGGAGCGGCCGGATCGGGCGGGAGCACACCGACACCCGCAGCCCCTTCGCCGGAGAGTCCGGAGGCGGAGACCGCAGTCGCGACGTCGGGGCCCCGCCCCGCATCCGGGTGCGCCGGGAGAATCGTCGACGAGGACGCCGTTGCCGCCGACCCTGCCGCCACGACCATCGAAACTGCCAGAACCGCCCGCCACCGCACTCGATCACCCCACCTTCGTTACGGCCCTCATATCCGCAAGTCTGTGATGAACGTTACATAATAGTGACGGTGCGCGTGAGCCCTGCGACGTCAGCGCCGCGGAGCCCGTGCTTTAGGGGCGCCCGGAACTCCGCTTTCGTCGTCGGATTCGACGAGCAGCGCCCGCAGATCGTCGAGTTCGCGGCGCAGATAGTCGCGGGTGGCCACCTCTCCCACCGCGAGGCGCAGCGCCGCCAGCTCGCGCGCCAGGAATTCGGTGTCCGCCTTCGTCCGCTCTGCCCGCGCCCGATCCTCCTCGAGCGAGACCCGGTCGCGATTCTCCTGCCGGTTCTGCGCGAGAAGGATCAGTGGCGCCGCATACGCCGCCTGCGTCGAGAACGCCAGGTTGAGCAGAATGAACGGATAGGGATCCCACTGGAGGCTCACCGCGAAGATGTTGAGCGCGATCCACACGATCACGACGATCGTCTGAATCGTGAGATAGCGTCCGGTGCCCAGGAACCGCGCGATGGACTCACTGACGCGACCGACGGCCTCGGCGTCGAAGTTGAATCGGAACCGGGAGGTCCGCGGGGTTTCGAGGCGCTGACGGCCCTGAGTGATTCGGTCACTCATCCTCGGTCTCCTCTTCACGCCAGTCCTCGGGCAGCAGATGGTCGAGCACGTCGTCGACACTGACCGCGCCCAACAGGTGCCCTTCGTCGTCGACCACCGGCCCGCACACCAGGTTGTAGGTGGCGAAATACCGAGTCACCGAGGTCAGGGAATCGTCGGGATCGAGCCGGGGCAGATCGTTGTCGACGATGCCGCCGACGAGGCTCGCAGGCGGTTCGCGCAGTAATCGTTGCAGATGAACGCAGCCCAGGTACTTGCCGGTGGGGGTGGCGGTCGGCGGTCTCACCACGAAGACCAACGACGCGAGCGCGGGCGTCAGGTCCGGGTTGCGGGCCCGCGCAAGGGCTTCGGCGACCGTCGTCGCGGGGGTCATCACCACCGGCTCGGGGGTCATGAGGCCACCGGCCGTGTCGGGGGAGTGTTCGAGCAGTCGCCGCACCGGCTCGGACTCCTCGGGATCCATCCGCTGAAGGAACGACTCGGCGTCGGTCTCGGGCAGTTCACCGAGCAGGTCGGCCACGTCGTCGGGATCCATTGCCTCGAGGACGTCCACGGCGCGATCGAGACCGAGCTCCTTGAGCAGGTCGGTCTGGTCGTCCGAAGGAAGTTCCTGCACGACGTCGGCGAGCCGTTCGTCGTCGAGCGCGACAGCGACTTCGGTGCGGCGCTTGGCAGGAAGTTCCCGCAGCGCGTTGGCGACGTCCGCTGGGCGCATGTCCTCGAACTGCAGGAGCAACTGGGACACTCCCTGGCCCGGCATCGAAAGGGTCCGCTGGGTCAGTCCCTGCACGTGCTGCCAGTCGACGACGTGCATGGGAGCGCGTCGCGCGAGGCGCCCGCGGTGCCGGCGCACCGCGACGCGCGAGACCACCCAGTCGCGGGAACGGGTCAGTTCGAGTCCGAGATCGACGACCACCATGTCCAGCCCGTGGAGTTCCGGCAGCTCCGGGTCGTCGATCCGCACCCGCGAATCGAGCACCTGGGCGAGAGTGAGCACTTCGGACGGGCGCTGGGTGAACCGGCGCAGACTCACATTGCCGGTGACGAGTGTCACGGCGCCCGGTTCGATCGCGGTGACTCGCAGCATCGGCACGAAGATCCGCTTGCGTGTGGGTAATTCCACGACCAAGCCCAGAACCCGCGGCTGCTGACGGCCTATTCGGATGGTGAGCACGATGTCGCGGACACGACCGATGGATTCCCCGTCGGGGCCGAGCACCACCAGACCGGCGAGTCTCGCCGCGAATACCTTGCTCACTGCTGCCATGATTGCCAGGCTAGAGCGTGCGCTCGTCGTAGCCGGAACTTGGAGGTTTGGTCAGGCCATGTCGTTCTCGTACAGACCGCGACGGTCGGTGTTGGCAGTACCCGGCAGCAGCCGCAAAATGATCGACAAGGCCAAGGGCTTGCCGGCCGACGAGATATTCCTCGACCTCGAAGACGCGGTCTCGCCGCTGGCAAAGGAGCAGGCGCGCACGACGATCGTCGAAGCTCTCAACGAGGACGGCTGGGGCGACCAGCTCAAGGTGGTGCGCGTCAACGACTGGACCACTCCGGCCACCTATCTCGACGTCACGACCGTCGTCGGCGGCGCGGGTGCGGCGGTCGATGCGATTCTGCTCCCGAAGGTGCCCGACGCCAGCCACGTCCAGGCCCTCGATCTGCTGCTCACCCAGGTCGAGAAGACCCACGGCCTCGAGGTCGGCCGCATCGGGATCGAGCCCCAGATCGAGAATGCGATCGGTCTGACCAACATCGATGCGATCGCCACTGCGAGCCCGCGTGTCCAGACACTGGTGTTCGGTCCGGCGGATTTCATGGCCAGCATCAACATGCGCACCCTCGTCGTCGGAGAGCAGCCCGACGGCTACGACCGCGGCGACGCCTACCACCACATCCTCATGACGATCCTCATGGCGGCGCGGGCACACGGTCTGCAGGCCATCGACGGCCCGTACCTCCAGATCCGCGACGTCGATGCGTTCCGCAGGTCGGCGCAGCGCACCGCAGCGCTGGGCTTCGACGGCAAATGGGTGCTGCACCCGAGCCAGATCGATGCCGCCAACGAGGTGTTCAGTCCCCGCCAGGAGGACTACGACAAGGCCGAGATGATTCTCGACGCCTACGAATGGCACACGTCCGCGGACGGCGGCGCACGCGGAGCCGCGATGCTCGGCGACGAGATGATCGACGAGGCGAGCCGGAAGATGGCTCTCGTCATCTCGGCGAAGGGTCGTGCTGCGGGCATGAGCCGCACGGAGCGGTTCGAGCCACCGCAGTAGTGGTGACTGTGGTCGTCGGGTCCGCGTTCCGGGCAGAATGGACATCGGGCGTGCCGGATCCGACGGCGCGGCAAGCGTGAAGGAGCCGAAACCTTATGACGAATCCCCTCGGACAGCCCGGCCGGCCGGTCCCGGGTCTGCCGGAACCACCCACCGGATGGCCCGTCGGTTCGTACACGACCTACGCCGAGGCGCAGCGCGCGGTCGACCACCTGTCCGACCAGAACTTCTCCGTCGAGGACGTCACCATCGTCGGTGTCGACCTCATGCAGGTCGAGCGCGTCACCGGCCGGTTGACATGGCCGAAGGTCATCGGTGGTGGCATCGTCTCGGGTGCGTGGCTCGGTGTGTTCTTCGGCCTGCTGCTGGGCATCTTCTCCACCGACTTCCTCGGCCCACTGCTCGTCGGTCTGGTCGGCGGCATCATCTTCGGTTTGATCTCGGCGACGATTCCGTACGCCGCGACGCGCGGCCAGCGCGATTTCTCGTCGACGATGCAACTCGTCGCCGGCCGGTACGACGTGCTGTGCCAGCCGCGCAGCGCCGAACGGGCGCGCGACCTGCTCGCCAAGCTCGCGCTCTAGACGGTCGAGTCGGGAGCGGGTCCGGACCGCCCCTTTCCGGCAGTAGGCGGTGCACACCGGCGCCGTGCGCCATTACTCTCGGGTTCATGGCCACTCTCGACACGATCGCCGACGAGCTGTACGCGTTGGACCCGGCCGAGTTCGTCGAGGCCCGGTCCGAGTACGCCGCCAAGGCACGCGAGGCAGGGGACCGTGAACTGACGGCCGCAATCGGCCGGCTGCGGAAGCCCACCGTCGCCGCGTGGATGGTCAACCTGCTCGCACGCGAGCGTGCCGACGAACTCGGCGCGCTGTTCGATCTGGGCGACCAGCTGCGCACCGCGCAGCGAAAGCTCTCCGGCCACGACCTGCGCCGGTTGTCCGCGCAGCGGCGACAGGTCGTGGCGTTGCTCGAACGGGACGCGGGCCGCCTCGCGTCGAAGCACGGCCGTCATGTGTCCGACGGCGCTCTGCGGGAGGTTTCCCAGACTCTCACCGCGGCGCTTGCCGACCGGGAGGTCGCCGAACGGGTGCGCGCCGGACGCCTCGATGCGATCGTCGAGTACAGCGGGTTCGGTGACCTGAGCGCGGTACCGCTCACACTGGTGCCCGACTCGGATGAGGACGAGGACAGCGACACCGAATCCCGGACCTCCGGCGGCTCGAAGCGAGGGACGAAGAAACCGGAACGCGGTGCGCGTGAGCCTGAGCGAACCGATCGCAAGCGGGCAGAAGCGGCCGAACGTAAACGAGAGGAATGCGAGCAGGCCGCAGCCGATGCCGCTTCGGCGCGGAAGGCCGCCGACGAGGCAAGAACCGCCGCAGAGCATGCCCAGGACGAACTCGCCGCGGCGGAAACGCGTGTCGCGGAGTTGCGCGAAAAGCTTGCCCATGCGGAACAGCAACGCGAATTTGCGCGTAGTGCAGTGAATTCGGCAAAGAAGGATCTGACCGCCGCGGAGCGTGCCGCGTCCGCCGCCGACGCCGCGCTCGTGCGTCTGGGTGGGTGAGAGATCCTGCCGATCGGAGGACCGCGGCCGAGGCGAATGTAGCCGGATCGATACCGCAGTGCGGTGTCTACGCGGTGCAGTGTCGGAGTCGCGTGCGATCGTGTGGCGGTGACCATTCCGACCCTCACGAGTCGCGAACTCGGACGAGCCACCTTGGCCCGGCAACATCTGCTGCGCCGCAGCGACATGGACCCGCTGAGCATGATCGAGCACCTGCTGGGGTTGCAGGCGCAGGCGCCGATGCCGCCGTATTACGCGCTGTGGACACGACTCCGCGGTTTTCGGCCCGAAGGGCTGTCGCGTCTGATCGAATCTCGCGCGGTAGTACGGATAGTCCTGATGCGCAGCACCGTGTTCGCCGTGTCTGCGACCGACGCACACGCTCTGCGCGGGTGGGTGCAGCCGTTTCTCGAGCGAGTGCTGGATACCAACGCCGTTTACGCCTCCGGGTTGGACGGCGTCGACCGGACCTCATTGACCGCTGCGGCACGCGAGTTGCTCCGCGACGCACCACGCAGCGCGCAGGAGCTTCGTCCGCTGCTCTCGGAACGGTTTCCCGGGGCCGATCCCTCAGCCCTCGCACAAGGCGTGCGGGCGCTGTTGCCTCTCGTGCAGGTCCCGCCGCGCGGATTGTGGGGAAGATCAGGGCAGCCCCGCCTCGCGATGCTGGACGATTGGGCCCGACTCGATCCGGCGGCGCGACCGCCCTCGCCCGACACGCTGATCCTCCGCTACCTCGCGGCCTTCGGTCCCGCGAGTGTGCGCGACGCGCAGGCCTGGTGCGGTCTGACCCGACTGGCGGAGATCTTCGAGCGCCTGCGGCCTGGCCTCGCGGTGTTCCGGGACGAGCACGGCGTCGAACTGTTCGACCTCCCCGACGCGCCACGACCCGACCCGGCGACCCCGGCGCCGGTGCGGATCCTCGCGCCGTTCGACAACGTGCTGCTCTCGCACGCCGACCGCACCAGGATCGTCTCCGAGGACGTTCGGAAGCGGGTCGTGGCACAGAACGGAATCATCCGTCCGGTGGTTCTCGTGGGTGGCACCGTCGCGGGCAATGCGCAAGTGAAAACGCTCGAAGATGCTGCGGTACTGGAGGTTACGACATGGCGGCGCCTGACTGCTTCGAACCGGTCTGCGATCGAGGCGGAGGGCACGCGCCTGCTCCGCTTCGCCGAACCTCGGGCCTCTGCTCACGAAGTGCGGTTCGTGTCGGACGCCGGAGTCCGACGAGCGGATTCTACTGTCGAGGTATGAGCGCACAAGCAGAACCGGAGATCAGGGTCCTCGACTCCGAAGGGGAACTTCGGGAGGCGATGGATCTGTTCTTGACCGCCATGGTGGGCCTGCCGCCCGGCCCGACGTTTCCCGCCGGCCGGGTCGGTGACTACCTGGAGGCGGGACGCACCCTGGGGGCGTTCATCGAGGGGGCGCTGGTCGGTACCGTCGACGCGACGTCGGGAAGCATCGTCCTGCCGGGCGGCGGGCGCACCCGCCACACCGCCGTCACCCACATCGGGGTGCTGCCCACGCACACCCGCAGGGGTGTGGTCTCCGCGCTCGTGCGTCGGCAACTTCGGGATGCCCGTTCCCGCGGCGACGTGATCGCCACCCTGCGGGCGTCCGAGGCGACGATCTACGAACGGTTCGGATACGGCATCGCGTCCACAGCCACCTCCCTGGAGGTGGCC